>JAODAY010000068.1 GCA_025463665.1 Microbacteriaceae bacterium | reverse complement strand
GCCATCGAGATCGACATCGACGCCCTCTACGACGGCACCGAGCTCTACATCGGCGGCATCATGGAGCACATCGAGGAAGCCGGCATCCATTCCGGCGACTCGGCGTGCACCCTTCCGCCGGTCACCCTCGGCCGCAACGTCATCGACCGCGTGCGCGAGGCGACCCTCGGCATCGCGCAGGGCATAGGCGTCGTCGGGCTGCTCAACGTGCAGTTCGCGATCGGCCAGGGGATCCTCTACGTGCTCGAGGCCAACCCGCGGGCCTCGCGCACCGTGCCCTTCGTCTCGAAGGCGCTCGGCATTCCGCTCGCCAAGGCGGCGTCGCTCGTCATGGTCGGCCAGAGCATCCGCTCGCTCGTCGACTCGGGTCTGCTTCCCGCGCAGGACGGCTCCGTCGTGCCGATCGACGCGCCCGTCGCGGTGAAGGAGGCCGTACTGCCGTTCAAGCGCTTCCGAACCAAGGAGGGCAACGTCGTGGACTCCGTGCTCGGCCCGGAGATGCGCTCGACCGGTGAGGTCATGGGCATCGACTCCAACTTCCCGCGCGCCTTCGCCAAGAGCCAGGAGGCCGCGTACGGCGGACTACCGAGCGGCGGCAACGTCTTCGTCTCGGTCGCGGACCGCGACAAGCGCGCAGTCGTGCTCCCGATGCTGCGCATGCAGCAGCTCGGCTTCACCATTCTCGCCACGGAGGGCACGGCGGAGGTGCTCGGTCGCTACGGCATCCAGGCCCGCATCGTGCGCAAGTACTTCCAGGGCCAGGATCTCGACGCCGCCGACCCGAGCATCGTCGAACTGATCAACCGCGGCGAGGTCGACGTGGTCATCAACACCCCGAGCGGCCGCAGCGCGCGAGCAGACGGCTACGAGATCCGCACCGCGACGGTCGCCGCCGACAAGCCCATTTTCACCACGATCGCCCAGCTCGGGGCGGCGGTCGCGTCGTTCGAAGCGATCCGCGAGGGCTTCGGAGTCCGCTCGCTGCAGGACTACGCCGCCGACCGCGCGGAGAGGCTGGCCGCGGTATGACGGTGAGCTTCGGCGCCCGTCTCGAGCGGGTCTTCGCCTCGACCGGCCGGCTGTGTGTCGGCATCGACCCGCACGCCTACCTCCTCGGCGAGTGGGGTCTCGGCGACACCGCGGAGGGACTGCGTGAGTTCGGTCTGCGCGTCGTCGAGGCGGCGCACGACAGGGTCGGCATCGTCAAGCCGCAAGTGGCTTTCTTCGAGCGCCACGGCGCCGCGGGCTACGCCGCCCTCGAAGACGTGCTCGCCTCCGCCCGCGCGGCCGGCCTCGTCGTGATCGCCGACGTCAAGCGCGGCGACGTCGGCTCGAGCGTCACCGCCTACGGCGAGGCGTGGCTCACCCCGGGCGGCCCGCTCGAGGCGGACGCGATGACGATCAGCGCGTTCCAGGGTGTCGGCTCGATTCGCGCCCCGCACGACCTCGCCCTGTCTGCGGGCAAGGGGCTCTTCGTGCTGGCGGCCACCTCGAACCCCGAGGCGGCAGCGATCCAGGCCGCGCGCATCGATAACGGTCTGTCCGTCGCTCGGAGTATCGTCGATGACGTGCAATCGTGGAACGAGCAGGAGCATTCGTCGGGCGGTGAGGGCAGCGGGAGTCGGCCGAACGGCCTGGGGTCCACCGGCGTCGTGATCGGCGCGACCATCGACATGGCGGGCTATGGCATCGATGCGGGATCGCTTCGGTCCACACCCATTCTCGCGCCCGGCTTCGGCCATCAGGGCGCGCACGTGCGTGATGCCGCCGAACTGTTCGGCGCGGCATCCGCCGGTCTCATCGTGAGCGCCTCGCGCAGCATTCTCGCCGCGGGGCGAGACGGCGTCGCGCCCGCAATCGACGCGCAGGTTCGCGAACTCACCGAGGTGTTCTCGTGAACCCCCGGCCGACCCCTCCCGACGTCGATCGGGTCGCGGCGGCGAAGGCCGCCGTCGCCGCGCGTCGTGCCCGAGCAGCGGTCAAGCACTCCGTCGCGGGGCGTTCACGCACCGCCCTCGACGTGGCCGAGACGGCGTGGGCGCAGCCCGGCAGCGCCGAAGCCACTCTGCGCGTGACTGAACTGCTGACCAGCATCCCCACCCTGGGCCCCACGAGAGTAGCCAAGATCATGAATTCACTCGCCATCTCCGACCGCAAACGGGTCGGTGGCCTCGGCACTCGCCAGCGGTCCAAGCTCCGCGACTACCTCGTCGGGCGGGCCGGGGGAGAACCCGCGCGCCTCGTGGTGCTCGCCGGCCCGACGGCCGTCGGAAAGGGAACCGTCTCGGCGTACATCCGCGAGAACTACCCCGACGTGCTGCTGAGCGTCTCCGCGACCACGCGCGCCCCGCGCCCGGGCGAGATCGACGGCGTGCACTACTACTTCGTCAGCGACGAGGAGTTCGACCGCAAGATCGCCGACGGCGAGCTTCTGGAATGGGCGATCGTGCACAACTCGTACCGCTACGGCACGCCGCGCCCGCCCATCGACACCGCCCTCGCCGCGGGCCGCCGCGTGCTGCTCGAGATCGACCTGCAGGGAGCGAGGCTCGTGCGCCAGGCCATGCCGGAGGCGATTCTCGTCTTCCTGCTTCCCCCCACGTGGGACGAACTCGTGCGCCGCCTCATCGGCCGCGGCACCGAGGACGCCGCGGAACAGACGCGAAGACTCGAGACCGCGAAGGTCGAACTGGCCGCTCAGGACGAGTTCGATGTCAAGGTAATCAACCGCGACGTCAGCCAAGCGGCCCAAGAAGTCGTAGAGTTGATGGCAGTGCCGGTTTCCACCTGATGGTTCCTGCACGCCGACTTTTCCTATTTCCCCCACTAAGGAGCACACATGGCTGACAAGAACAGCGGAATCATTGACCCGCCCATCGACGAAC
>JAODAY010000060.1 GCA_025463665.1 Microbacteriaceae bacterium | reverse complement strand
AAGACCGGGGTGAGATCACGAAACGTGATGCCCGCAACCGGAAAGTCCTCGATGATCGCCGTGTGTTCTTCGACGAGTCGTGCCGCCGTGCCATCCGTCATGCGGTGTGTGTCCCTCTGTCGTGTGAGCGATGTCGTGTGAGCGATGTCGTGTGAGCGCTGTCGTGTGAGCGCTGTCGTGTGAGCGATGCCGGCGGCGCGCCGGGATCCGGGCACGCGCGACCGGCCACAATTCTGCCAGTACCCGGCTGGGCGTTGGTCGACCGCGAATTCACCGAGAGATCGTAGCGATTGAAATGGAGCTGAGAGGCGCTCCCTTATGATTGCCCCTATGGAAATCCTCATCGTCGTCGGCGTCATCGTGTTGATTGCGGTCATCATCGGTATCTACCTGTGGACCACGTACAACGGGCTCGTCACGCTGAACGTGCGAGTGGATGAGGCGTGGAGCGACATCACCGTGCAGCTCAAGCGGCGCGCAGACCTGCTGCCGAACCTGATCGAGACGGTCAAGGGCTATGCCGCCCACGAGAAGGGCGTGTTCGAGGCCGTCACGAAGGCCAGGGCAGAGTCGATCAGCGCGACGACGCCGGTCGAGGCATCCGTCGCAGAGAACCACGTGCAGTCGGCGTTGAAGAGCGTCTTCGCCGTCGCGGAGGCGTATCCCCAGCTGCAGGCGAGCCAGAACTACCTGCAGTTGCAGGGCGAACTGGTCGACACCGAAGACAAGATCCAGGCCTCGCGCCGGTTCTACAACGGTGGCGTGCGCGAGTTGAACACCAAGATCAAGACGTTCCCGAACACGCTGTTCGTTCGTGGCCTCGGATTCACCGAGCGCGAGTTCTTCGAGGTGTCCGACTCGGCCGCGATCGCCGAGCCGCCGCGCGTGCAGTTCTGACCCGCAGAGCCAGCCCCCCATGTATCGCGCGATAGCTGCGAACAAACGCAACACGGTGTTCATCATCGTGCTCTTCATCATCCTCATTGCCGCGCTCGGCTTCGCCGCGAGCATCATCATGGGCGGCGACCCGCTCACCGTCACGATCGCGACGATCATCGGTGCGGGCGTCTACACGCTCATCCAGTACTTCGCGGCGAGCCGCCAGGCGCTCGCCATCAGCGGCGGCCGGGAGATCCAGAAGGCCGACAACCCGAGGCTCTACCGCATCGTCGAGAACCTCGCGATCACCACCGGCATGCCGATGCCGAAGGTCTACATCATCGACGACATCGCGCCGAACGCCTTCGCCACGGGCCGCGACCCGAAGCACGCCGTCGTCGCCGCGACGACCGGACTGCTCGACCTGCTCGATGACGACGAGCTCGAGGGCGTCATGGCGCACGAGATCGGGCACGTGCAGAACTACGACATCCGCGTCTCGACCCTCGTCTTCGGGCTCGTCGTCGCCGTCGGCTTCATCACCGACATCCTGCTTCGCTTCAGCTTCTTCGGCGGCAACCGCAACAACAACAACAGCGGCGGCAACCCGATCATGCTCGTGCTCAGCATCGTCGCCCTTGTCGTGTCGCCCCTCGTCGCCGCGATCGTGCAGGCGGCAGTGTCGCGTCAACGCGAATATCTCGCGGATGCCACGGGCGCCATGACCACGCGCCACCCCGACGCTCTCGCCAGCGCCCTGGCGAAACTCGAGACGGACACCCTCCCCGTGCGTCGCCAGAACGCGAGCATGGCGCACATGTGGATCTCCGACCCGAACCGCCCGGGCGCGGTCAAGAAGCTGTTCAACACCCATCCGCCGGTCGTCGAGCGCATCAAGCGCCTGCGCGAGATCGGCGGCGGGTTCTAGCCGCGTGAGACTGTGGTCGGTGCATCCGCACTATCTCGACCGGCAGGCCCTCGTCGCGTGTTGGCGTGAGGGGCTGCTCGCCCAGGCCGTGATCGGCAAGACGAGCGGCGGGTACCACCGTCACCCGCAGCTGGAGCGGTTCCGCGAGTGCGCGCGTCCCCTCGACGCGCTCGGGGTCTTCCTCACCGGTGTCGTCGAGGAGGCAGACGCTCGCGGCTACAGCTTCGCCCGCGAAAAGATCCTCGGCTCCGGCCCGGTCGACCCGATCGCGCTCACCGACGGACAGTTGCGACACGAGTGGGATCACCTGGTCGCCAAGGTCGCGGCCCGTTCGCCGGAGTGGCTGGTGAGGCTCGACGCTGTGGTGCCGGTGGCGCATCCGATGTTCACCGTGGTGGCGGGGCCGATCGCGTCGTGGGAGCGCTTAACCGACGCGCGCTGATCCACGACTACGGCAGCGCCAGCGCCCTGTCGCCGAGCGCGCCGGCGAGGTCGCGCGCGAGGTTTCCCCGGTCGGCCACCTCGATGCTCGACAGCCCCTGCCACGAGCGCGCCTGAGCGAGAAGCGGCACGATCCGCTGCTCTATTCCGGCCGGCGCCCCCGTCTCGCGCCACGCGCTCTGCACGCGCAGCACGCCGTTCTGCCTGTCGTTCTTGAGGTCGATGCGGCCCACCAGCGCGTCATCCACCAGCACCGGCAGGCTGTAGTACCCGAAGAGGCGCTTGGCTGCCGGGGTGTAGATCTCGATGCGGTAGTGAAAGTCGAACATGCGCTCGGCCCGCGGGCGCGCCCACACGACCGGGTCGAAGGGCGAGAGCAGCGCACCGGCCTCGATGCGGCGGGGGAGCCGCGCGTCGCGGTGCAGCCACGCGGGCTGCTTCCAGCCCTCGACCGTGACGGGCGTGATCTCGCCGCTGTCGACGAGGTCGGCGATGGCCGCCCGCGCCGGCGCCTGCTGAATGCGGTAGTAGTCGGCCAGGTCGCCGAGGGTGCCGATGCCGTGTGCCCTGGCCGACCAGCCGATCAGGGTGCGCACCGCATCGGTCTCCGCCACGTCGGCGTTCAGCAGTTCGGCGGGCACGCGCTGTTCGGCGAGGGCGTAGGTGCGCTCGAAACGCGTGCGCCCCGCGGTCACTACCTCGCCCCAACCGAAGAGGTACTCGAGACCGAGCTTCACGTCGGACCACTCCCACCAGCTGCCCTTGCGCTTGTTCGCGTCGTGGTCGATCTCGCTCGCCGGCAGCGGACCCTTGTCGGCCAGCTCCGCGCGCAGCCAGTCGAGCATGTCGCGGTTGGCGTGGATCCAGCTCTTGTGGTTCGCCTCGTGCCGGCGCCGCAGCGCCGCCATGCGCCAGTGGAACAGCGGGCGCGCCGTCATCGGGATGATCGCCGCCTCGTGCGCCCAATACTCGGTGTAGCGGCCCTTCGATGCGAAGGTCAGACGGTCGAGGTCTGCCTTGTCGAAGTGCCCGAGCCGCGCGAACACCGGCAGGTAGTGGCTGCGTTCGAAGACGTTGACCGAGTCGATCTGCAGCAGACCCAGTCGCTCGATGAGCCCGTTCAATTGTCGAGTGCCGACGGATGCCGCGGCGGTGCTGTTCGCGCGACCGAAACCCTGCGCGGCGAGCGCTATGCGGCGCGCCTGGGGGGCTGAAACGGAAGTCACCACCCCACGACCCTACCGAGGGCGTGCGACACCCGGGCGCGGCGACATGTGCGGCAATACCTCGGTGGAATACGCCCGCACTCCTTAGACTCGGAAAATGCGCTTCCGTTCCCGCCGCCCGGTCGAATTCGTGGTGACCCGGCCCGCGCCCGCTCCCACGCCCGCGATCGAATCCCCGCGGGGCGCCGCCGATCCACTCGTGCCCGTGGGCATGCAGATCGCCGGCGCGTGGGCGTGGCGCATCCTGCTCATCATCGGTGTGCTCGTCGTGTTCGGGCTGATCGTTGTGCAGCTGCGGGAGATCGTGATCCCGTTCATGGTTGCGACGCTGGTTGCGGCGCTGCTCGTGCCCATCGTTCAGGTGCTGCAACGGCACGGATGGCCCAAGTGGGTCGCCGTGGTGACCGCGCTCGTCGGCACCCTCGCCATCGTCGCCGGGCTTATCTACCTCGTGATCTGGCAGATCAGGCAGGGCTTCGACGACATCCAGGCGCGGTCGATGGTCGCCTACGAGGAGTTCCAGGACTGGCTCTTCACGAACTTCCAGATCGACTCGCAGGAGTTCAACCGCTACATCGGGCAGGGCTTCGACGCGGTTCAGGACGATAGCAGCGCGCTCTGGTCGGGCGCGCTGACCGTCGGGTCGACGGCGGGGCACGTGCTCACGGGGTTCCTGCTCGCGCTGTTCGCCACCATCTTCATCGTCAGCGACGGCAAGGCGATCTGGAACTGGGTCGTGCGCCTGTTCCCACACCGGGCTCGTCGCGCGGTCGACGGCTCCGGTCACGCCGGGTGGATCACCCTCACGACCTTCGTGAAGGTGCAGATCTTCGTCGCACTGGTCGACGCCCTCGGCATCGGCGTCGGCGCCTTCGTGCTCGGCCTGTTCACCGGCGGCTTCCCGCTGCTCATCCCGATCACCATCGCGGTGTTCCTCGGGTCGTTCATCCCCGTCGTCGGCGCCGTGGCCACCGGTGCAATTGCGATCTTCGTCGCCCTCGTCTACCTCGGGCCAGTTCCCGCGCTTGTCATGCTCGGCATCGTTCTGCTCGTGCAGCAGGTGGAGGGGCACATCCTCCAGCCGCTCGTCATGGGGACCGCCGTCAAGGTCCACCCGCTCGCCGTCGTGTTCGCCGTCGCGGCCGGATCGTTCGTCGCGGGCATTCCCGGGGCCCTCTTCGCTGTACCGTTAGTTGCAACGCTCAACGTGATGGTGACGTACATTGCGAGCGGAAAGTGGCGCGAAACGGCGCGTCCGAATCTGAAAGAAGCCATCG
>JAODAY010000055.1 GCA_025463665.1 Microbacteriaceae bacterium | reverse complement strand
AGGCGAGCGGATGACGCGATCAGAACCAGAGCGCGAGCTCCCGCTCTGCGGACTCGACCGAGTCGCTGCCGTGCACGAGGTTCTGCTGGACCTTGAGGCCCCAGTCGCGGCCGAGGTCGCCGCGGATCGTTCCGGGCGCCGCGCTCGTCGGGTTGGTCGCTCCGGCGAGGGAGCGGAATCCCTCGATGACGGAGTTGCCCGCGACGCGGATCGCGACGATGGGGCCGCTCTCCATGAACTCGACGAGGGGTTCGTAGAACGGCTTGCCCTCGTGCTCGGCGTAGTGGGCCGCGAGCAGTTCGCGGGAGGCCTCGACGAGCTTGATGTCGACGAGGGAATAGCCCTTGGCTTCGATGCGGCGGAGGATCTCGCCGGTGAGGTTACGGGCGACGCCGTCGGGCTTGACGAGTACGAGTGTTTCTTCGACGCTCACTGTGTGTCTCCTGGTGTTTCGGGGGTGGATGGATTGTTGGCGAGATACTCGGCCTTCTGCTGGTCGATCTGGCGCCCGCGAACGACGCAGAAGATCCAGAGGGCGATGAAGCAGGCCGCGATGAAGAACATGAGGGGCACGAGGAATCCGGTGGCGAGCAGCACGACCTGCAGCGCCCAGCCGATCCAGATTCCCCACGAGTAGCGCAGCAGCCGACTGGCGACGGCGAGGGCCGCGATGAGGGCGATCCCTCCCCCGAACGCGAGGGCAGGCTCGAGTTCGCGCAGACCGAAGACGACGAGGGTGACGAAGAAGACCAGAAACGCCTCGAGGGCGAGCACAATCGACAGCAGCATCTCGGTGACCGAGCGCTGCCTGCGCACGCGCGTGCGTCGCGCGGATGCGCCCGGGCGCCCTACGTTGCGATCGGCGCCGCTGCCGCCTGGGCCAAGCGAGCCGTCCGGCTCGACCCTGTCGTCTCGGCCATCAGCGCCGTCGCCTGTCACGGCTTCCACCGCTGAATCTTTGCGAGTGCGATGGCGTCGCCGACGAGCGTGATCGAGCCGGTCACGAGCACCGCGCGGCGCGGTTGCTCGCTCGCCCACTCGCGTGCCGCTTCGATCGCGGCCTCGGCCGACTCGTAGGTGTGCACCTCGTCGGTGGACTCGCGCAGCACCTCGGCGAGCTCGTCCGCGGGCACGGCGCGCTCCGACTCCGACTGCGTCGCGTAGAACCGGGTGGCGAGCGGGGCCAGGGCGAGGGCGATGCCGTTCGCGTCCTTGTCCTGCAGGACGCCGAGGACCACGGCGACCTCGTCGAAGGTGAAGTAGCTGCCCACTGCCGCGGCAAGAGCCGCGGCGCCGTGCGGATTGTGCGCGGCATCGACGAGCACGGTGGGTTCGGTGCCGACGATCTGGAGGCGTCCGGGTGAGGTCGCGGTCGCGAGTCCCTCCGCGAGCACGTCGCCCGACAGCGGCTGCGTTCCTCCGCCGATGAACGACTCGACGGCGGCGATCGCGAGTGCCGCGTTCTGCGCCTGGTGGTCGCCGAACAGCGGCAGGAACAGGTCGGGGTAATGCTGCGCGAGACCCTGCACGTCGATCATCTGACCGCCGACGGCGACCGTCGTCGACAGCAGGGAGAAGTCGGTGCCCTGCATCGAGAACGTGGATTCGGTCAGGCCCGCGGCCCGTTGGAGCACCGCCGCGGCATCCGGAGACTGGAGCGCCGAGACGACGCTCGCGACCGGCTTGATGATCCCCGACTTGGTTTCGGCGATCTTGGCGATGGTGTCGCCGAGGCGCTCGGTGTGGTCGAGCGCGATGGGCGCGAACACGGCGACCTGGCCGTCTGCGACGTTCGTCGAATCCCACTCGCCGCCCATTCCGACCTCGATCACCGCGACGTCGACCGGGGCGTCGGCGAACGAGGCGAAGGCCAGGACGGTGAGCGCCTCGAAGAAGGTCAATCCGGGCTCGCCCTCGGCAGCGAGCTCGCCGTCGAACATGAGCAGGTAGGGGCGGATGTCGGCCCAGTTCTCGACGAGCGAGCGGTTCGAGATCGACTGGCCGTCGATGACGATGCGCTCGTTGACGCGCGTGAGGTGCGGGCTCGTGAGCAGCCCGGTCTTGAGGCCGTAGGCGCGCAGGATGCTCTCGGTGATGCGGCTCGTCGAGGTCTTTCCGTTGGTGCCCGCGATGTGGATGACCGGGTAGGCCCGGTGCGGGTCGCCGAGCAGTTCGACGGCGCGGCGGGTCGGCTCGAGGCGGGGCTGCGGATTGCCCTCGCCGATGCGGGCGAGCAGTTCGGCGTAGACCCCGTCCGCGCCCTCCTGGAATTCGGCGTCGTCGAAGTCGTACTCCGAGTCCTCGTCGATGTTCGTGCCCTCGTTGCCGGCCTGCAGAAAGTCGGGCAGCCCGGAGCCGTCGTCGACGAAGTCGGGCTCGTCGGGCTCTTCCTCGTAGCCCTGGTACTCGTTGTCGCCGGGATTGTCGTTCTTAGACATCTACGGATGCCGCCTTCCACACGTCGATGACCAGTGCGCCGGTGTTCGCGTACTGGCCGGGAATCAGGGTCGTTCGTTGCGAGCCGGCCGCCGAGCCGAGCGCCGCGCCGACCGCAGGGTCGGCGTCGTGCCCGAACCGGAGTTCCGTCGCGAGGGTGTCCGCCTGGATCGTCGACTGGAACATGGTCAGGGCCTCCAGGTCGGCGGATGCCTCGCCCCGGATGCTCAGCGCGATGCGGTCGCTCACATTGAGGCCTGCGGCCTTGCGGGTGTCCTGCACGACGCGGATCATGTCGCGCGCGAGCCCCTCGGACTCGAGCTCCGGTGTCGTCTCCGTGTCGAGGATGACGAAGCCGCCGTCGGCGAGGAACGCGATCGCGTTCTGGTCGTCGGCCGACTGCAGCGCGAGCTCGAACTCGCCGGGCAGCAGTTCCACTCCCCCGACGACGACGGTGTCGCCCGTCGCCTCCCAGTCGCCCGCCCGGGCGGCCTTGATCACCGTCTGCACCTGCTTGCCGATGCGCGGGCCCGCGGCGCGGGAGTTGACGGTGAGCTTCTGGGTGATGCCGAACCGCTCGAAGCTGTCGGCCTCGAGCGGGCTGAAATCGACCGACTTGACGTTGAGCTCCTGCAGCAGGATGTCGGCGAACTGCGCCAGCGAGGCCCCGTCGTCGCTCACGACGGTGAGCTTCGCGAGCGGCAGACGCACGCGCAGGCTCATCGACTTGCGCAGCGACAGGCCGGCCGACGCGATCGCGCGCACGCGGTCCATGGTCGTGACCAGTTCGTCGTCTGCGGGGAACACCGTGGCATCCGGCCAGTCGGTGAGATGCACGCTGCGGCCGGCGGTGAGCCCGCGCCAGATCTCGTCGCCGACGAGCGGGATGAGCGGCGCCGCCACCCGGGTGAGCGTCTCGAGCACCGTGTAGAGGGTGTCGAAGCTCTCGGTGTCGGTGCCCGCCCAGAATCGGTCGCGGCTGCGGCGCACGTACCAGTTGGTGAGCACGTCGCCGAAGTCGCGCAGCTTCGCCGCGGCCATCGGGCTGTCGAGCGCCTCGAGCTGGTCGGTCACGTCGAGCACGAGCTGGCGCGTCTTGGCGTTCAGGTAGCGGTCGAGCACGTTCGTGGATTCGGTGCGCCACTGGGCTTCGTATCCCGTCCCTTCGACACGGCCCGTCCCTTCGACGTGCTC
>JAODAY010000374.1 GCA_025463665.1 Microbacteriaceae bacterium | reverse complement strand
GCGATCGGGTCGTCGCCGAGCAGGTCGCCCGCATACCTGTCGCCGACCTCGTCGGCGGAGCGCCCGGCGAGCACGTCGGGCACCCAGGCCTCGTCGAATGCGTGATACGCGACGAGGTCGCGCAGTGTCGGGTTCTGCTTGGCGGACCAGTCCGACGGGGCGGGCAGATCGAGGTCTTCGGCGGTCAGCCGGTCGATGACATCACGCAACGTGGCATCCGTCTTCAGGAACAGGTCGCGTTCTCTCATGAGGCGACAATAACTTCGTAAATGGCGTCGAATCTGGCACTTCTCAATCGGGCCAATGGGGCGCACACTAGATGCACTATCTCGTCTGATGGGAGGCATCACATGCCCAGGTCTCAAACTTCAGTTCCAGATTTCATGCCGGTGCTCTCCGTCGGGCGGCATCGTTCGCCCAAGCGCGGCGCGTGCTTCATGGAGTATGCGTCGCATCTGTCGGGCGAACGGTGGAGCGACCACCCCGCCTGCACCCACCCCGCGGTCGCGGCACTCGCGAGAGCGGTGAACGACTGCACGACCGACGAGGCCAGGGCCAAGCTCATCCCCCTGATCCCCTCGGTGATCGGCCTGACCGGCCGCGACGACAGGATGCGCCTCATCGTGAGCATCCGGGCCTCCGCCGCGGCGTTGCCGGTAGCGAGCGAATCCCGGCAGCGCGCGGTCGCCGTGGGCCTCGCGCACTGCGAGGTGCTCGTCGAGAACGATTCGAGCACACTAGGCGATGACCTGCGCGCGACCATCCGTGGTGCGTTCGACCAGGCCCCGAGCGCCGAACGGTGGGCGCGAGCCTTCATCAGCACCGTCGGAACCGCGCGAGCGCACCTCGAGTCGTGGACAGTCGACAAGCTCGTCGCACTGTCCGTCGTCGGCATCGCAGAGGCGTGCGTCGCGGATTCGGACGAGCGACTCGTTCGCCTGCTCTCGACGACGATCGACGACTGCGTAGCCGATCGCGAGAATGTCAGGCGCCGGGCACAGGTCGACACTGTGGTGCCTGCGCGGCGTGACGTCGGTCGAGACGTGCAGCGGGCACTCGTCGACGACCTGCTGTTCTGGAAGGGCTGAAGTTCAAGAACTGCCGCTTGTGTTGAGTGCGTTCGGGCTCGCTAGTCGAAAACGGGCCCGCGCGTGCGTGAACGCTTGAGTTCGAAGAACCCGTCGTAGGCGGCGAGCGCAACGACGCCGTCCCACAGTGCTGCGGCCTGCTCGCCCTTCGGCGCCGGCGAGAGAACGGGGCCGAAGAACGCGGTGCCGCCCACCGCGATGACCGGGGTCCCGACGTCCTGCCCGACGCGGCCGATGCCGTCGAAGTGGCTCGCCCGCATCTGGTCGTCATGCTCGTCCGTCTCCGAGAAGGCTGCGAGCTCGGCGGGCAGCTCGACCTCGGCGAGCGCCTCGGCGATGACCGCGTCGACGTCGACCCGGCTGTCGAGGTGAATGCGCGCACCGATCGCGTCGTAGAGAGGCTTCACGACGTCGCGGCCATGCCGTTCCGCGGCCGCCGCGACAAGCCGGGTGTATCGCAGCGCCCTCGGCAGGAATTCCCGGTAGTTCTCGCTCACGTCCTGGTCTTCGTTGAGCACCGCGAGGCTCATGATGTGCCACGAGACGTCGAGATTGCGCAGGGCCGCCACTTCACCGACCCACCGGCTGGTCATCCACGCCCAGGGGCAGCTGGGATCGAACCAGAAGTCGACGGGGGTGGGGGCGGTTGCGGTGGAGTCAGTCATGCGCCCAAGCCTAAGCTTTGTCGTGCGGCCACGAGCCGTGCCCGGAACCCATGAAGGAGAATCGCGTGCCAGGAGAGAACCTCACCAGAATCGAAGCTCAGGAGAGAAAGTCTCTTGTCGATGTGCTGAGCTACACCATCACGCTCGACCTGACGACGGGCCAGGAGGTCTTTCGCGCCACAACAGAGGTTGCGTTCCAGGCGACGGCCGGTTCATCCACCTTCATCGACCACCTCACTCGTACCGTGCACTCCGTCACCCTGAACGGTGTCGAGCTCGACCCGGCCGAGGTCAGCGACAACGTGCGCATCCAGCTGCCGAGCCTCGAGGACCACAACGTGCTCGTCGTCGTCTCCGACGCGGAGTACACCAACTCGGGCGAGGGACTGCACCGCTTCGTCGACCCCGTGGACGGCGAGGTCTACCTCTACTCGCAGTTCGAGGTTCCCGACAGCCGACGCGTGTTCGCCGTTTTCGAGCAGCCCGACCTCAAGGCGACGTTCCAGTTCACCGTCGTCGCCCCGGCCGCATGGGCCGTCATCAGCAACTCCCCCACCCCCGCACCCGAGCAGCTTCCGGGCACCGACAACGCCGTGTGGACTTTCTCCCCGACCCCCGTGCTCTCGAGCTACGTCACGGCCCTCGTCGCAGGGCCGTATGAGAAGGTCACCTCGGAGCTCACGAGCCGCGACGGCCGCGTCATCCCGCTCGGCATCTACGCTCGCAAGTCGCTTTTCGCCTTCCTCGACGCCGACTACATCTTCGACAAGACCCGCGAGGGCTTCACCTACTTCGAAGAGAAGTTCGACTACGCGTACCCGTTCGA
>JAODAY010000373.1 GCA_025463665.1 Microbacteriaceae bacterium | reverse complement strand
GGCTCTTCAGCATCTTCTCGGCCATGTCGATCGCGATCGGCCACTTGCCCTTGCGCTCGAGCAGTCCGGGCTCGTTGGGGCGCTTGACCTTGATCGTGCCGGAGAGCACGCCGTCGGCCCAGCGGATGGAGTCTTCGAGGAAGTTGGCGGGGTCGAAGATGGCGTCGGCGATGCCGAGGTCGAACGCCTCCTGTCCCTTCAGCATGCGGTTGTTCTTGAGGGGGTTCTCGATGACGACCTTGAGCGCGTTCTCGATGCCGATCAGGTTAGGGAGCAGCCAAGCGCCACCCCAGCCGGGAACGAGACCGAGGAACACCTCGGGCAGCGCGAAGGCCGGCACCGAGCGGTCGATGGTGCGGTAGGTCGCATTGAGTCCGACCTCGACGCCGCCTCCGAGGGCGAGCCCGTTGGTGAAGACGAAGGAGGGAACGCCGAGTTCGCCGAGCTTGCCGAGCGACCAGTGGCCGAGCTGCGCCATCTGTGCGGCGACCTCGCGGCTCGGGATAGCGCCGACCTTACTCAGGTCTGCGCCGGCCGCGAAGATGAACGGCTTGCCGGTGACGGCGACGCCGTGGATCTCCCCGCGCGCGGCGCGGGCCTTCTGCTCGTCGAGCACCGCCGCGAATTCGACGAGGGTCACCGGCCCGAGCGTGTTGGGGCGGGTGTGGTCCCGACCATTGTCGAGGGTGATCAGGGCGAGCGTCTTGCCGCTCGGTGTCGGAACGTCGCGCACGTGCGAGTGTGTGACGACCTCGTCGTGCGACATCGCAAGAAGCTCGTCGAAGCTGGAGGCGGTGATCGTGGCCTGGGTCATTACTTCGTGCCCTTCTTCTTGCCGGTGTAGTGCGGGTTCTCCCAGATGACGGATCCGCCCTGGCCGAGTCCGATGCACATGGCCGTGAGGCCGTACTGCACCTCCGGGTGTTCCTTGAATTGCGCGGCGAGCTGCACCATGAGGCGCACTCCGGAGGAGGCGAGAGGGTGGCCGACCGCGATGGCGCCGCCCCACTGGTTGACCCGCGGGTCTTCGTCGTCGATGCCGAAGTGGTCGAGGAGCGACAGCACCTGCACCGCGAAGGCCTCGTTCAGCTCGAACAGGCCGATGTCCTGGATCGTGAGCCCTGCCTTGCGCAGGGCCTTCTCCGTGGACGGCACCGGACCGATGCCCATGATTTCCGGCTCTACGCCCGCGTAGGCGAAGCTCACCATGCGCATCTTGACGCTGAGCCCCAGTTCTTTCGCGGCATCCGCGCTGGCGAGGATGCTCGCGGTGGCACCATCGTTCAGTCCGGACGAGTTGCCGGCGGTGACCCGTCCGTGGGGACGAAACGGGGTCTTGAGGGCGGCGAGACCCTCCATTGTGGTGCCGGGGCGCAGTGCCTCGTCGCGGGTCGCGAGACCCCAGCCGGCATCGGTGCGTGTCGCGACGGGCACGAGGTCGGGCTGCAGCTTGCCGTTCTCGTAGGCGGCGAAGGCCTTCTGCTGGCTGCGCATCGCGTAACGGTCGGAGCGCTCCTTGGTGAGCGCCGGGAAGCGGTCGTGGATGCGCTCCGCGGTGTTGCCCATGTTGAGCGCGTCGGCGCTCACGAGCTTCTCACTGAGGAAACGGGGGTTCGGGTCGGCGTTGAATCCCATCGGGTGGCGGCCCATGTGCTCGACGCCACCGGCGATTCCGACGTCGTATGCGCCGAACGCGATCGCGCCGGCGATCGTGGTGACCGAGGTCATCGCTCCGGCGCACATGCGATCGATGGCGTAGCCGGGGACCGTCTTGGGCAGCCCGGCGAGCAGAGCGGCGGTGCGGCCGAGGGTCAGGCCCTGATCGCCCGTCTGCGTCGTAGCGGCGATGGCGACGTCGTCGACGCGGTCGGGGGGGAGGGTGGGATTGCGGTCCATGAGACCGATCATGGCTTTCACCACGAGGTCGTCCGCACGGGTCTGCCAGTACATACCCTTTTCGCCTGCTCGGCCGAACGGGGTACGGACCCCATCGACGAACACGACTTCAGCTTTCTCGGCCACTATGCCTCCAACGATTCAACGTATCTTCGATCGTAGATGGCCCGTTTTTCAGGCGTGAATCCTTTGACTGTTTCTACGAAGACGCTTCGTCGGTCTCTTCGGGTTTTTGGCTGGCCTCCACAAAGGCATCGAGGATTCGCTGTGCGGTTGCGTCAACTTGCCACGCCCTCGCGCCGAACTCCGTGAGCGCCGCCCCGATCGACTCGACGGAGAGCGCGGCCGGCGGAGTCCACGCCACGCGACGCAGCATGTCTGGAGTGAGCAGGTTCTCGAGGGGGATGTTGAAGAACTCGCTCAGCTCGGCGAGGGCGGCCCTGGCGCTCTTGAGCCGTGCATCCGCTTCCGGGTTTCGATCCGACCAGACGCGCGGCGGGGGTACGGAATCACTCGTCGCGCGCGTCGCGGGGAGGTCTGTCGTGGCCATTCCCCGTTCGACGGCGGCCCACCAGCGGTCGAGCTGCGAGCGACTCGCGCGCCCGGTGAACTCCTTGAGGGCGGCGAGATCACGCTTGCTGGGCGGCAACGCCTTCGCCGCGGCGGTCAACGCGGCATCCGGAACCAGTCGGCCAGGAGCGATGTCGATCTCCCTGGCGTAGTCGTCACGGGCCGTCCACAGCTCGCGAGCCACGGCGAGGCCGCGCTGGCCGCGAATGGAGGCGAGACCGCTCAGCCTGCGCCACGGTTCCGCGCGCACGATCTGGAAGTCGCGCTGCGCGACGGAGGCGAATTCCTGCTCCGCGATGAAGGTCTTGCCGTCAGCCTCGAGCAGCTCGCCCATCTTCTCCCTGAGGTCGACGAGGAGTTCGACGTCGAGGGCCGCGTAGACGAGCCAGGCCTGGGGCAGTGGCCTCGTCGACCAGTCGGCGGCCGAGTGCTCCTTGGCGAGGTGGATGCCGAGCAGTTCCTCCACCACGGTGCCGAGGCCCACCCGGGGCAGGCCGGCGATGCGCGCGGCGAGTTCCGTGTCGTAGATGCGGGAGGGGTTGAGGTCGATCTCGCGCAGGCAGGTGAGGTCCTGGCTCGCGGCGTGCAGAATCCACTCGTCGTCTTTGATCGCGTCGTTGAGTTCGCTGAACGAGCCGATCGCGGGGGGATCGAATAGGAATGTGCCCGCGCCGCGGCGGTAGAGCTGGATCAGATATGCCCGCTGCGAGTAGCGGTAGCCGCTCGCGCGTTCCGCGTCGATGGCGATGGGGCCGTGGCCGGCAGCGATCGTCTTGACCGCCGCGAGGTACTCCTCGCGAGTCGCGATCACGTGGACGTGCACGTGTGGCGCCTGAGCCGGCGCCTCCGAGGGGGATGGAACGGTGTCGTTACTCACGCGACGCTCGACGAGTTGACAACACACTGACTCCTTCTGTGGTCGGCGGGACGCCGGCCAACATGCACAATAGCTCGCTCCAGCCTTCCACGTGCGCGGTCACGTCGTGATCGCGCGGGGTCCACGAGGCACGCAACTCGATCTGGGCGCCGTCGCCCTGAGACTCGAGCTCGCCGAAACCGGTGGAGAGAATGCGCGTCGCCGTGCCGGAGGCGGCCGAGTAGTGCGCGCCCCGCGAGTCGAGAGCGTCGACGAGCCACGACCAGGCGACGCTCGCGAGAAAGGGATCGAGGCCGATCTCGGTTTCGAGGGGAGCCTGCGCGAAGCAGACGACGCGGAAGACACCGCCCCACGCATCGGGCGCCGAGGGGTCGTAGAGAAGGATGAAGCGGCCTGTGCCGTAATCGGAATCCGAGGTGTGGGGTGCGGGCGTGACATCCGCGGCGAGGGCTATCGACCAGGGGGCGAGGCCGCGGGGCGCCTGGATCTCGGTGACCACGAGCTCACGACGCGATTCCGCGCGCCGGACCGCGTCGAGGGCCGCGGCGAAGGCCGGCGGCACCGGCGATCCTGAGAGAGAGTCGGGCACGCATGAAGACTAAGCTTTTTTGGTATTTTTGCGGATGAGGCACGCCGCTGCCGCACGCGCGAGGTCAGGAGCCCGTCATCACGATTCCGTCGCAACCAGATTCCTCTGCCGGCCGCATCGTCGGCGGCCTGGCGTTGGGGGCCGCCGCGCTCGTGGCGACCGCCTCGCTCGCCGCGGCCGCAGTCACGGTGAAGGTGGCCCGCTCGGTGCTCATTCCGCCCAGGAAACGCGTCGAGTCGCTGCGCATCCTCGCCGTCACACAGGTGGCCGTGACGGTCACCGCGTCTGCCGACTCGCTCCTGCCCGGCCGGTACGGAATCTGGTTCGACGGAGGCAAGGGCTACGCGCGCGTCGGGGCGATCGTAGGCACTTCTCCCGGGTCGGTGACGCGCGAACTCGTCGCCGTGGACGAGGGGGAGCTGCGCGAGGGCATGACGGCCCGCACCGGGGCGTGGTTCTACCTGAGCCCGCGGGAGCTCGGGTTCGACTGGCAGGAGGTCGTGGTCGACACCGAGCTCGGTGCGGCACCCGCCTGGCTGATCCCCGCCGAGGCGCCGAGCGGCGCATGGGTCATCAACGTGCACGGGCGCGCGGTGCGGCGGCAAGAGACCCTTCGCGCCGTCCCCGCGTTCCGTGCTGCCGGATACAACTCGCTGCTGATCTCCTACCGGAACGACGGCGACGCCCCCGACAGCGCCGACATGCGCTACTCGCTCGGCGACTCCGAGTGGCGAGACGTCGAGGCGGCCATGAAGTACGCCGTCGATCACGGTGCGACCGACATCGTGCTCATGGGCTGGTCGATGGGCG
>JAODAY010000376.1 GCA_025463665.1 Microbacteriaceae bacterium | reverse complement strand
CCGCTGTTTGTGGCGGTCACGGTGACGAAGTAGGTGCCCTTGCCGACGTTGCGGATCGTCGCGCTCATGCCCGTTCCGCGCGCGCCGTTGTTCGAGACCCAGGAATATGTGAGGCCTTCGCCTGCCTGGTCGGCGCTCGCGTTCGCCGGGGCGTCCCACGCCCACGCGATGTCCTGCTCCGCCTCGCCTCCGCCGTCGGTGACCCGCACGTTCTGCACCTGGGACGGCGCAGGCTGCGTCCGGACGGTGAGCGGGGCTGACGTCCCCGGCGCGCCGGACTTGCCGCCGACGTTGCTCGCCGTCACGGTGATCGTGTAGGTGCCCTCGCCCTCGCTGAACGTGATGCTCGTGCCGGTCGTGGAGCCCGTCTTTCCCGACGAGGTGGCCCAGGCGTAAGTGGTGGTGCCGCCGGTCCCCGCGACCGCGGGCCAGCTGGCGGTGATGTTCGCCGTGGCCCAGCGGTTGCCGGTCGTGAGGGAGGGGGCGACCTGGGCGGGCGTGCCGTACGGGGTCACCTGCTCGCTCGACGGCGACCACGATCCGGCGCCGTGCTCGTTGACGGCCCGGGCAGCGAAGCGGTACGGCTTGCCGTTCTCGAGGCCGGTGATCACGCAGGCGGCTCCCGCCGTGCAGTTCGTCGGCACGGCGACGGAGGGATCGGTCATCACCTCGTAGGAGGTGATCGGCTTGCCGTTGGCGGCGGGCGCGATGAATCGGAAGGTCGCCGTGTGGTCGCCGCCGATGGCGCTGTTCTGGTCCCTCGTCGGTTTCGCCACCGGGTCGGGGACGTCGCTCACGACGAGGGTGACGGTGCCGTTGACGACGCGGTCCTTGTCCTCCGTGGCATCCTGCACCGTGTACACGACCTCGATCACGCCGCTCTTGAGCGACGGGTTCGGGGTGATCGTGACGGTTCCCTTGGTGTGGGAGATCGACGCGGGTTCACCGGTGTTGGCGACAATCGCGTCGATGATGGTGAGCTCTTCGCCCGACGTCTGGTAGGGGTTCGAGTCGTTGGCTAGAGCGTTCACGGTGACGGCACCATCGCCACGCTGGGTCTCGAGTGCGTCGGTCACGGCGACGGGCAGCGGCCGGGAGGAGCCGACCACGGTGACGTTGATCGTGCCGCGCACCTCGAACTTGTCCCACCTGAGGGTGACGCCCAGAACGTAGGACGAGCCCTTCTTGGCGTTGCGTGGCGCGCTGAGCGTCAGCGTGGAGCCGTTCAGGTCGGCCTTGAGGCCGGCGTTCGCGCCGGTGATGCCCGAGTAGGCGATCTCCTGCAGGATCTGCGGGTTCTTGTGTCCCGACGATGCCCGCAGGTCGAGCGTCGTCGACTCGCCGACTTCGACCTGGGCATTCGGCGTCGTGAACTCCGGCGGCATGTCGCGGAACTCGGGGTCGCCCACGACGATGTTGAGGCGCAGGTTGGCGGAGATCCCCTTCGGGTCCTTCTTGGAGTCGCCGTCGAACACGGTGAAGTTGATGGCCGCGGGCCCGCGGTAGCCGGCAGGCGGCGTGAAGCGCAGCGTGTTCTCGTCGACGTAGTTGGCCTGGCCGTCGCTCTGCACGCCGCTCACGGTCTCTGCATTCGGGATCCACGCGTCACGCCCGGAGGGCACGACCACGATGTCCTCGAGGTTCCACTCCCGGGTCTCGCCCATACTCACGTACTGGATGGGCAGGTTCGGGTCGATCACGGGCGGGTCGTCGAAGTTCTCGTCGACCGCAGCGGGCACGAGGATGAACGCCATCGCGCTCAGGTTGTCGGCCTCGTTGGTGACCCGGTAGGCGATGGCCTGGCGCGTGTCGCCCGGCGTGACCTCGATCGAGCCGTTCTTCTCCAGCAGCGACGCGGCACCGGCGTTGGGGCCCTCCACGGTGACGATGAGGTCTTTCGTGGGGCCGGCGGGGTTGAAGGCGTGGCCGTCGAAGATGTCGACGGTGACCGACTTCTTGCCTGCGATGTCCTTGGTGGCGACGGGCAGATCCTCGGCGGAGGGGGGCAGCACCGGCGCGTCCTTGTTCACCTGAACGAGGACATAGCTCATCGTCTTGCCGCCGCGGTCGTTGGTCAGCTCGTATCGCAGCGTGAACGACTGCTCCTCGTCTGGCCCGGTGATGACGAGGTATTGTCCGCGCACGACCGTGGCCTCGATGCCCTCGGGCACGTCGACGAGCTTCTTGCTCACCTTGATTGGGGCGCTCTGCGGGTCGGAGTCATTCGCCGTGAGATCCACCTGGGCGATGCGGCCCGGGCGGATCGAGACACTGTCCGGCACGGCGTTCGGCTCACGGAGCTCCGTGGGTTCCGGAATGACGGCGATCTTGATTTCGGCGCTGCCGGTAGCCCCGAAGGCGTCGTAGACCTCGTAGCTGAACTGGTCGGTGCCCGTCGCTGCGTCGGATGCCTCATAGATGAAGTAGTCCGTGCCCGATTCGACGATCGTGCCGAACGTGGGGTTCGTGGGGAAGTTCAGCAGTTGGCTCGAGTCGCCGTCGGGGTCGATGCCGTCGAGCGGGATGTCGACGCGAATGGATCCCCCGGCGAGCACACGCCCGATGAGCGCCTGCGGAACGGGCGCACGGTTGCCCTTGTCGTCGATCCCGACGACGGTGAAGATCGCCGTCGCCGTCGCGGTCTCACCGAACGGGTCGAGAACGCGGTAGTCGACGCGGTACTCCCCCGGCGTCATCGGCGCCTGGAAGCGCAGCGTGTTCTTGCTCACGAAGGCGAGCCCGTCGGTGGGCGGCGTGACGAGGGTCTCGTCGAGCGTCATCGTCGTGTCATCCGGGTGGAAATCGTTGGCGAGCACGTCGAGCGTGGTGATGTCGCCGACGCGCACCTTCGCCGTGTCATTCGCGGCCACCGGGGGCTGATGCTTCGTCAGCGCGGGAACGGGGACCACCGTGATGCCCGCGGTGCCGGAGCTCACGCCGTCGGAGATCGTGTAGGTGAAGTTGACCTGCTCGGTCAGGGCCGCGGGCGAGGTCACCCGCACGAGCGTGCTCTCCAGCAGCTCCACGACGAGGCCCTTCGCCGTGAGCTCCGGCGCGACATCCACCGACTGCACCGCGAGGACCCGCCCGCTGGGGCTCACGTCGTTGGCGAGCACCGAGACGGTGACCGGTTCGTCGCCGCGCAGGTAGGCCGTGTCTTTCACCGCGACGGGCGCGATCTTGTCGTCTGCCGGCTTCTCGCGCACGTCGATGCGGATGATGCCGACGCTGTTGTTGGCCGCCGCGGCGAGCGTGTACTTGAGGTAGAAGATGCCGGCGCTCGACGAGGAGAAGGTGACGGTGCTGAGGTCGGGGTTGAACGAGGCGACCGCGCCGCCGTCCGGTTCTTCGAGCGCCATGAGCGACAGTTGCGCGCCCGAGGGCGAGAGGTCGTTGAGCAGGGGTTCGAGCGTGACGGTCTCGTCGGTGAACGCGGTGGCGAAGTCGGGGGTGCCGATCGGGTTCAGCGTGCCGGTCGGCTCGACCTTGACGGTGAGCGTGCCCTGCACCGGGGCACCGTTGCCGTCGCTGACCTGGAAGTTCACCTTCTTCTCGCCGAGTTCGGAGGTCTGGTGCGTGAACGTCACGAAGCCGTCGGGTGTGAACCGCACGAGGTCGCCGGACGTCGGTGCGGCGCCCACGAGGTAGAGGTCGTCGCCGTCGGGGTCGCGCCAGTCGGTGAGCACGTTGTAGCTCACGGTCTGGTTCGCCTCGACGCCGACTCCGCCGTCGCGGATTGCGATCGGTGCCTCGTTGCTCGTCGCGGGCACGACGCGCGCCTCGACGCGGGCCTGGTCGAGCCCGCCGCGGCCGTCGTCGATCGTGTAGGTGAAGGCGATGGTGCCGACGAAGTCGGGTTGCGGGGTGAACTGCAGCGCCCGGCCGCCGTCGATCGGGTCGAGACGGCCCGTGGTCTCGGCGATGCCGTCGAAGGCGGAGATCACGAGCACGTCGCCGTCGGGGTCGGTGTCGTTGTCCAGCAGGGAGAGGATCGTGGTGCGACCCGGGCGGATTCCGAAGACGTCATCGGCGGCGGTCGGCGGACGGTTGGTGTCGGTGCGCTCCGCGAGGGTGTCTTCGAACGACTGGATGGCCGACTTCTCGTCGCCCTCCTCCTCCGACTCCTGCTCCTCGGGCGGGATGATGTCGTCCCAGTTGTCGACCAGCCGCATGTTCTCGTCCATCAGCCACGCGTTGCCGTTGCTGAGATCGTTCAGCGCGATCACCGAACGGTTGACCCGGAACTCGAGCACGCTGCCGGGCGTCGACTCCGCGATCTCCTGCACCGCGGTCTTCGCGCCGTCGCAGGCCGCGAGGTACTTCTGCGCTGCGCCCCAGGCTGCGTGGGCGCAACCGTCGAGATAGACCGGAGCCGAGATCTGCAGCGGATCGGTGGCGGCGGAGTCGATGTCGGGAGAGAGTGTCTCCACCTCGCCGTTGTCGATGGCGACGCGCAGCAGCGCTGCGCCGGTCGCCACGAGCACCGTGTTGGTCGCCTCACTCACCTGCTGCAGCCGCAGGCCGGCGTCGTCGCCGAGCGGATAGGCCGTGCCATCCGCTGTCACGATCTCATTCGTCGACAGGTCGAGAACCACCGGCACGTCGCCCACGGCGGTGAGCTGGAACTCGCCCACACCGGGAAAATCGGTCTTGACCGGCTCGTCGGCGAGTGTCGCGACGCGGTAGAGCGCCTTCTTCGTGGCCGACACCGCGATGACTTCGCCGTTGTCGGTGACGACAGCGTGGCCGCCCTTGCCCAGCTTCATGAGCGGCGGGGTGGAGACGAAATTGAACTGCAGGTCACCGACCGCCGGAATCGCCCACACGTCGCCGTCGGTCGACACTATGGCGATCGTCGTGCCGCCGTAGGAGATCTCGGAGCCCTTCGGCACGTCGATCGCCGAGGTGACGTCGGTCGTCGCCGGGCTCACCGACTCGAGCCGCCCGCCGACCGGGTCGTGCATGAACAAGGTGTCGCCGTCCTGCAGAACGTCGAAGCTCGCCGAAGACCCCACGACAGAGCCGTTGAGCTCATCGATCTGGCGGTTCAGGCGACCGCCGAGCAGCTGCTCGCCATTGGTCACCCACACGTCGCGCGCAGTCAACTGCACGTCGGAGATCGGAAAGCCCGGATGCAACGCCGCGACCGTGAGCGGAATGCCCGCCACCAGGGCGATCAGAACGGCGGTCGCCGTCGTCTTCTGGCGTCGCGTCCACCCGCTCGGGCGATTCACGCCGGCGACCCCGGCGGCGCCGCGGCCGCCGCGGCCACCTTGTCGGCCTCGACGTGCTCGCTGTCATTGCGATTGAGCAGGTAGAGGTCGTCCTGGCTGACGAGGCGCGTGGCGACGGCGTATTCGACCAGTCTGAGCCGGCGGTTGGTCGCGAGGTTGCCCTTGCCGCCGCGCAGACCCTGCACGCCGATCTTGTCGAGCTTGTCGCACACGTTGTCGAGCTTGCGGTTGAAGGTTGTCATCGACCAGTGCAGTCGCTCGGCCGCATCGGACGACGTCGGGATCTCGCCGCGCCCCGGCGAGGACTGGCGCAGGATGTTCTCCGCGAGCGCCACGATGAGCAGTCGCTGGGTGCTGGTGAGCGGAACGGGTTCGATCGTCGTCGATCCGCCGCTGCCCGCGACGGCCGCCGAGGTGTTGTAGTAGTCGTCGCCCGAGTGGATGGTGAATTCGTAGGTCGTGGACCCGGCGCTGAAGAGCACCTGCATCTGGGAGAACACGATGGGGAGCCTGGCGCCCGGGGCGAGCCAGGCCTGCACCTGGCCCGTGGCATCCGTCACCGTCGCCGACAGCAGGTTGCCGACGTTCGCGAGCCACCACATGCCGAAGTCCTCGTAGATGCGCAGGAAGCGGCGGTGCAGGTAGGGGTTGTCGTCGATCACAAGATCGGATTCGCGTCCGATGTGGAAGTCGGCGGGGTGCTCGACGTCGTACCACTCGCCGCAGAACTCGATCTTGAGGGGGTTCATTCGGGGTAGCACTCCTGCAGCGGATCGGCCGAGGTCTTCGTTCCGCGCTTGATGCTCACGTCGATGCACACCGTCTGGCCGGCGGCGTAGTTGTCGACGACGATCTGGTCGCCCGAGATGGCGCGCAACGATTCACCGGGGCGGTCGAACCGCTTCCAGAGAAACTCGTCGCCCTCAATGGGGTCGGGGTTCACGACGGTGAAGGTGAGTGTCGTGTCGGCCGGCACGATGGCCCCGATCGACGGGGTGGGGATCGAGGCGGTGACAACCGCGTCTCCCGCTGAGCCCGGGGCATCGGTGGCCTGCGCGGTCGGGGCTGTAACGCCTCCGCCCTGAACGATGCCGACGGTGATCGCGCCGCCGATCAGGAGGGTGGCCGCGATGCCGCCCCACAGCACCCAGCGGGCCTTCCTGGCGGTGGGCGCGGCGACCGGCTCCTGGGCGGGTTGCTCCGCGACCGGGGCAGTCGTGCGCGGTGTCGACTTGCGTCGCACGACGGTCTCTTCGGCGACAGGCGACGAGACGACGGATGCCGCGGGCTGAGCGACGACGCTCTGCGCGCCGCGCACCATCGTGACGTCGTCGTTCCACGGCGCCTGCGCGGCCGGGGCCGGCACGACGACGGGCTGCGCCTCGATGGTGGAGACCGTGCGCGCGCGGGTGGCGTTCTCGTCTTCGTCTTCGCCGTCGCGGTGCGGCGCCTCGATGAGCAGGTTGGGCACGTCGATCGCCGTGGGCGAGTAGCCGAGCTCGAGCTCGACGCGCTGCAGCGCGCGTGCGAAGTCGACGGCGGTGGCGAACCTGTCGTTGCGGTCGCTGGCCATTCCCTTCTGCAGCACGGTGGTGAGCGAGCGGGGAATGTCGTCGCGGGGCATCGGCGTGATCGCGCCTCGTTCGATGCGCCCGATGAGGTCGAGGGTGCCGTTCGAGCGCCCGCGCACCTCGAACGGGGTCTGCCCGGCCAGGATCGTGTAGATGGTGGCGGCGAGGGAGAACACGTCGCTGCGCACGTCGGGCTGCGGGTCGTCTTCGAACATCTCGGGCGGCGACCAGGGAACGGACATGCCGATCGACGCGCTCTCGGTGCTTCCGGTTCCCTCGCTCAGGGCGCTGGCGAGGGAACCGGTGTGCACCGGCACGAGTTCGTCATCGAGCGCGCTGGAGATGCCGAAGTCGGTCAGCGCCGGCCAGCCGTAGTCGTTGCCGAGAACGTTGGCGGGCTTGATGTCGCGGTGCAGGATTCCCGCCGAGTGTGCGGTGGCCACCGCACTGGACAGCCGCACACCCGTGCGCAGGGCGTCGGCGACCTGAAAGGTCTCCTGCTTGTAGCGCTCGGCGAGGCTCGGCCCTGAGCAGTACTCCATCACGAAGTACGGACGATCGTCGCTCGCGACGTCGGCGTGGTAGATCGTGACGATGTACGGATGCGCCGACAGCTGGGCCATCAGGTTCGCTTCCGCGACGAAGGCGGCGCGGTTGGCACCCACGAGTTCTTCGGTCAGCAGAACCTTGACCGCGACCCGGCGTTTCGGGAGCTGCTGCTCGTAGAGGAAGACGTCGGAGAACCCGCCGGAGCCGAGGAGCCGTACGAAGGTGTAGCCGGGCAGTTCTGGTGGCTGTGAAGCAGGGCGTCGCATCAATCCTCGTCCACGGTGAAGGTCACGCCGCCGCCCAGATCGACGACGGTACCCACCATAACGGAGGTCGGCTCACCTGCGCGAAGTTTCTGTGATTCCTTGCCCGGCATCGCGACGGTGGTGCCGTTTCGCGAGTGCAGGTCGGTGACGACCACTGTGCCGCCCTCGAGCGCGAATCGCACGTGCGTTCGGGAGATGTCCTGGTCGGGGCCGCCCACGGTGATGAGTCTCGGCAACTTGCCGCCGCTGACCTGGCTCACGCTCGGCGCGCGGCCGACGAGGATGGGCTGGCTGAGCGGTTCGCGTGTGCCGGTGGCCGTGACGAGCGAGACCGTCGGTGCGACGGGCGGCACCGGCGGCGCATCGACCGCGGTGCGGGGCTTGCGCCTGCCGCGCAGCTTGGCGATGTCGGAGGTGAGCACGGTGTGGCCGTCGTGGTCGCCGCTCAGCGGCTCGGCGGAGCCCTCCGCCTCATCTGGCTCCGCCTCGTCGTCGCGGACGGCGGCATCGGCGACGGAACGGTACATGGTGTCGCCGAAGAGGTAGTCGTAGCCCTCGGCCTCCGCGGCTCCCGTCGGGGAACCGGTGGGCGACTCGGCGTCGGCGTCGGCGTCGGCGTCGGTGGGTGCC
This sequence comes from Microbacteriaceae bacterium, assembly GCA_025463665.1. Lineage (GTDB taxonomy): Bacteria > Actinomycetota > Actinomycetes > Actinomycetales > Microbacteriaceae > Conyzicola. The sequence goes on along the minus strand of JAODAY010000376.1, from coordinate 6,832 downwards.
TCGGTGACGGTCGCCTCGATGTCAATCTCCACGCCCGGCGTCTGCGGCACGACCGTCTGGGTGGCCGGCGCCTCGGCCTGCGCGGGAGGTGCGGGAGGTGCGGGAGGTGCGGCGATGTGCGCGGTTGGCGCGGCCGACTCGGCGATCTGCGCGGCGGGCGCGACGTCGGTGAACCCGTCGACCGCCAGTGCGGCGATCCACGCGGCACCGGTCGCGAGCGGCAGTGCCGCAACCTCCGCCGCCACGGCGTTCGAGACGACGAGTGTCGCCGCGGTGGCGCCGTCGATGCTGCGCTCGACCCAGGTTGAGACTCCCGCTCCGACGAGGGGCAGTTCGCCGCCGCCGTGCGTGACGGTGACGGTCACGTCGCCGCGCACGATCACGCGCAGCGCCGCCGACGGGCCGCTCCAGTCGAGCATGGCGAAGGGCGGAGTGGCCGAGAGACCCCTACTCGTCAGGAGATCGAGGGTGATCTGCAGCCCGTCCGGCTTGCCGATCGCGCTCCACAACGCCGTGATGGAGTCGTCTGCGGCGGTGCCGACAACGAGCACGCGCGATTCGCTCGAGAAGGCGATCCAGCCGCCGCTGTGCGCGGGGGTGGCTCGGCGTTGTGTCACAGTCGTCATGCTCTGGGCCTTGTCTCTTCCAGGTGGGTGGCCATGGCGTTGCGATCCACGGTGTCGTCGACACTCCCGGAGTCGGCCACTGCGGCACCGATCAAGTCGGACTCCACAACGACCACCGTAACGTTGTCGGAACCGCCGGCCGCGATCGCCGCGTTCACAAGCCGTTCGGCGAGGGTCAGCGGCAGGGCGTCCGACTCGCGCAGCACCTCCGAGTGGTGGAACACCATGATGCGGGCGATCTCGTCGTCACTCAGTTCCTTGGTCAGCCCGTCGGAGCAGAGCAGGAACGTCTGGTGCCCCTTCGCCGGCAGGAGCCAGACGTCGGGGTCCACTTCGCTGTCGGCGCCGAGCGCGCGCGTCACGATGTTGCGGTCGGGGTGCTTCTCGGCCTCGCGCTTGGTGATGTGGCCGAGATCCACGAGTTCCTGCACGGCGGAGTGGTCGACGCTCATTTGGTTGAGCGCGCGGCCGTCCCAGCTGTACGTGCGGGAATCGCCGACGTTGAAGGCCATCCAGTGGTCGTTGTCGTCGCCGACGTCGACGAAGGCCATGCCCGTGAGCGTGGTACCGCTGATCGCGCCGCCCGGGCCCTCGTCGGCCGTGAGGGCGAGGACCGCATCGTTCGCGCGGATTATGGTGTCGAGAACGCGCTGGGCCAGCGCCGGTGCATCCGTGGTGAATTCATCGGTGAAAGCCGCGATGGTGGCCTGGCTCGCGCGGTCGCCGAAGGCGTGGCCGCCCATGCCGTCGGCCACGATGAACAGCGGAACGGACGCGAGAAAGCTGTCCTCGTTGACCTTGCGCACGGCGCCTCGGTCGGAGGAGGCGGAGAAGCGGAAGCGCGCGGTCAGCCCGGGCAACACCAGTTGCCGCCGTACGTCTACAGACATTCCCACCAAGCTTTCGCGAATTTGCATGCCCGCGAAATCCGCGGCGACGAGCGACCTTCAGTTAAGGTACCAACTCGGGGGGCACCCGAACGGCAAGCCGCATGGGCAGCACTACCCATGGGTGCGCGGTCGGTCGTGCCGGTCGCGCACGCCGATTGCGCGGGGTTTTATCGCTGCCGCGCCCGAACATTCGGCCGCGCGGGCGAAACAACACCGCGCGACCCGGGGGCCGCGCACCGCCGCGCGCCGCGACGCCGTGCACGACCTGCCTACGGCGCGACGGACTCCGCGAGCAAGCGTCCGATGACCTTGGCGCGCTCCCCGCCCCGAGCGGCGCGCTCGGTCATCACCGTGAGCCGGGCGACGGTCGCGTCCTTCTCCGAACGGTCGCGCACGAGGAAGACGTTCCTCCACACTTTCGCCGCAAAGAGCACGACCGCCACGAGCTGTGCCCGCTCGTCGGCCGGCTCGCCGAGCCAGGCGGCGTCGAGGGCCGCGCGACGCTCGCGCAGCAGCTCGGCGCCGGGCGCGGTGAGCGGCTCGAGCGGTTTACGTTCCTCTACGACGAGGCCGCGGGCCTGGAGGCTCGCGACGACGAGCGCCGGCGACCCCAGGTTGGAGAGACCCCAGGTGACGCTGCGCTCTTTCGTCTGGCGCCAGAGGAGGGCGCGCGCCTCGTCGAGGGACGCGTCATCCGTCGCCTGCTCTGTCGCGACGAGAGCCTCGCGAGTCGTTCGCGTGCGCTCCACCGCCACGCGATCGGTCGCGATGAGGTCGAGAAGCTTCGCGGCCGAGAGCGCCTGCACCTCGGAGCCGTTGACCTTGCCGTTGCGCAACAACTCCCCCGTGACGGGGTCGTAGTGCAGAACGAGGTAGAGCTCGTCGGCGAGGGAGAGCGACGGGCTAGCGGGCATCGGGGCGATCGCTCGATTCGGTTGCGCTGTCGGTCTGGTCGGCCGCGAAGGCCTTGCGGTTCTCCGAGCGCAGCTTGATGAGGCTCGCGATCGTCGCGACGGCCATCGAGGCGACAATCACGATGAGCGAGGTGAACGTGCCGATCTCGGGCACCCAATCCACGTGCTGGCCGTCGTTGATGAAGGTCACCTCGTTCTCGTGCAGGGCGTGGAAGAAGAGCTTCACACCGATGAAGGCGAGGATGAACGCGATGCCGTACTTGAGGTAGACGAGACGGTCGATGAGGTCGCCGAGCAGGAAGTACAACTGGCGCAGACCCATGAGAGCGAAGATGTTCGCCGCGAAGACGATGAACGGGCTCTGGGTGATGCCGAAGATCGCGGGAATCGAGTCGAGCGCGAACACGATGTCGGTCGTGCCGATGGCGATGAACACGATGAGGATCGGCGTGAAAACCTTCTTGCCGTCGACAACGGTGCGGACCTTCGCCTCGTCGTAGTTGTCGGTGATCGCGATCCGCTTGCGCAGGAAGGCGATGATCTTGTTCTCGGCCTCTTCCTCGTCGTCGTGGTTCGTGAAGGCCTGGTTGAACGCCGTGTAGAGCAGGAAGATGCCGAAGATGTAGAAGACCCAGCTGAACTGCTCGATGACGACCGCGCCGAGCACGATGAAGATGCCGCGGAAGATGAGCGCGAGGATGATGCCCACCATGAGCACCTCCTGCTGGTACTTCCTGGGCACGGAGAAGCGCGCCATGATGATGACGAACACGAACAGGTTGTCGATCGACAGGCTGTACTCCGTCAACCAGCCGGCGATGAACTGCCCCGCGGGTTCTGCGCCGCCGACGAAGAACATGATGACGGCGAAGACCAGCGCGAGCGCGACATAGAAGCCGACCCACAGGGCTGACTCCTTCGTCGTCGGAATGTGCGGCCGGCGGTATGCGTGCACGAGGTCGGCGATGATGATGGCGATGAGCACGGCGTACGAGCCGATTTCGAATCCGAGGGGTAGGGCGAAGTCCATGAAGGAAGGTTCCGTTTCAAAGGGATTCTGGGCAGGAGGAGACTCGAAAGTCTCTCCCCGCATCCAATGAATCATTGCTCGACTTATGGATGCCGCGACGACCGGAGCCGCGGCGGTGGGACTCGTGTTGACGATCATCGCGAGGCGGGATACTCCCCTTCGCGTCTTCTCACAATACAGGATGCCGCGGTCCATCCCCATACAATCCGGCAAGTGCGGGATCAGCGAGCGAGCGGCGGCCCCCGGTCATAGCATGAGTGGATGCGACAGATCTCGATCATCTCTCACGTCCTCGGCACGGCATGAGGGGCGACTAGGTCGACTTCACGACGATGCTCGAGCGCGGACACACCGAGCCGCCTAACTTGGACGACCCCCGCGTGATCGCGGCACGCCCTCGCCGGCGCCGGCGGTCGGCCCTGGTCGCGGTCATCCTGCTTCTCCTTGTCTCGGCGGCGATCGGCACCTACGTCTCGCTGTCGATGTCGGCGCCTCTGGATGATGCGACCCTCACACTCGAGAAGGTCGTCGTCGCGCAGCCTGCCGGCGCCGTGATCGCGGCCCCCATGGGCGTGGCGAGCGCGGTCAGCGTGGTGGGCGCCGAGGAGTACCTGGGCGCGGGAATCTCGTCGGAGTCGGGCGGCACCGAGAAGCGTCCGATCGCGAGCATCACCAAGGTGGTCACGGCGCTGGTGATTCTGGATCAGAAGCCGCTCGACCCGGGCGAGGCCGGTCCGACCCTCACCTTCAGCGAGGCCGACAACGACCTCTACGACAAGTACTTCGTGATGGGAGCGACGATCCACCCGATGAAGATCGGGTCGACCATGACCGAGCGCGACGCGCTCGAAACCATGCTCGTGGTCTCCGCGAGCAACTACGCCGAGGCGGTCTCGACGTGGGCCTTCGGTTCGCAGGCCCGCTTCCTCTCGGCGGCGCGAGCCTGGCTCTCCAAAAACGGCCTGACAGACACCACAATCGTCGACCCGACCGGTCTCGATTCCCGCAGCGCGAGCACACCGGCGAACCTCATCGCCCTGGGCAAGATCGCGATGGCACATCCGGTCGTCGCGGACATCGTTGGCACGGCGCACCTGGACGTGCCCGGGCACCAACCGCTCGACAACACCAACGGCTTTCTCGGCGCCGACGGCATCAACGGCATCAAGACGGGAACGCTCGACTCGGCGGGGTCGTGCCTCCTCTTCTCCGCGATCGTGTCGGTCAATGCCTCCACTCCCCTCACCATCGTCGGCGTGGTGCTCGGCGCGACGGACAAGTATGCCGCGGGGCTCGCAGCGCAGCAGATCATCGAGAGCGTCGAAGCCGGATTCCATCCGGTGCCGCTCGTGAAGCGCGGCGACGTATTCGGCGCCTACGACACGGTCTGGAAGGACGGCGCGCTCGTCACGGCCAGGGCCGACGCCACAGTGCGCACCTGGTCGGACACGCCGATCACGTCGACGATCGAGGCCAAGCCGATCACCACGGGCAAGAAGGGCGAGGAGGTCGGCAGCATCACCTACGTCGCCGGCGCCGAGACGATAGTCGTGCCGCTCGTGCTCGACGGCGACATCGCCGACCCAGGCAAGAAGTGGCGGCTCACGCACCCCGGCGAGCTGCTCCTGAAGGAGTAGCCGACAGTTCGGGCGCTCCCGTCAGCCACGCGCGCCCGGCGCGAAGCGTCTGAGCCGCAGGCTGTTGCTGACTACGAACACCGAGGAGAACGCCATCGCCGCGCCGGCAAGCAGCGGGTTGAGTAGCCCGAGCATCGCGACCGGGATCGCCGCGACGTTGTAGGCGAAGGCCCAGAACAGGTTGCCCTTGATGACGCCCAGCGTGCGCCTGGCCAGACGCACCGCGTCGGCGACGACGAGGAGGTCTCCGCCGACGATGGTGATGTCGCTGGCGGCGATCGCCGCGTCGGTGCCGCCGCCCATGGCGATGCCGAGGTCGGCCGCAGCGAGGGCCGCGGCGTCGTTGACCCCGTCGCCGACCATGGCGACGACGCGACCCTCGGCCTGCAACCCGCGGATCACATCGAGCTTGCCCTGCGGTGTGACCCCGGCGTGCACCGCGTCGATGCCCGCCTCGCTCGCCACGCTCGCCGCGGCTCCGGCGTTGTCGCCCGTCAACAGCACCGGGCGTAGGCCCAGTCGCCGCAGGCGGGCGATCGCGTCGACGCTCGTGGGCTTGACGGTGTCCCTCACCGTGATGAGCCCGCGAAACTGCCCGTCCCAGGCGACGGCGATGACGGATGCACCGAGCTCCTCGTCGGCCGACACCGCTGCGAGCGCCTCGGCGGGCAGCGGAATCGCCCACTGGTCGCGCAGCCACGACACTCGCCCGGCGATCACCAGGTGCGAGTCGACGATGCCCTGCACGCCGTGCCCGGCGTGCGACGCGAAGGACTCGGCGGCAGGCAGATCGAGCGTCTGGGCGTGCTGCACGATGGCGTGGGCGACCGGGTGCTCGGAGCCGCGCTCGACGGCGGCGGCGAAGCGCAGCAGTTCGGTCGCGGCCGTGTCGCTCTCGGCTGTATCGCTCTCGGCTGTACCTGTGGGTGCCGCGTCGCCGAACGCGGTGACGGAGGTGACGCCCATCGTTCCAGAGGTAACGGTGCCGGTCTTGTCGAGCACGATCGTGTCGATGGTTCGCGTCTGCTCGAGCACCTGCGGTCCGCGGATGATGATGCCCAGCTGAGAGCCGCGTCCGGTGCCGACGAGCAGGGCCGTGGGCGTGGCGAGCCCGAGCGCACACGGGCAGGCGATGATCAGCGTCGCGACCGCCGCGGTGAAGGCGACGGCCACGGACCCGCCGACGAGCAGCCAACCGACGAAGGCAGCGACGGCGAGGCCGATGACGATGGGTACGAACACGGCGGAGACCCGGTCGGCGAGGCGTTGCGCCTCGGCCTTTCCGCTCTGCGCCTCCTCGACGAGCCGGCCCATCCGCGCCAGTTCGGTGTCGGACCCGACCCGGGTGACCTCCACCACGAGGCGCCCGCCGACGTTGACGGTGGCGCCGGCGACGCGATCGCCGGAGGCGACCTCGACGGGGATCGACTCGCCTGTGAGCATCCCCATGTCGACCGCGGACGAACCCTCCACAACGAGCCCGTCGGTGGCGATTTTCTCGCCCGGGCGCACGACGAAACGCATCCCGGGCGTGAGCGACGCGACGGGCACGCGGGATTCGACGCCGTCGCGGAGCACGCCGGCGTCTTTGGCGCCCAGCTCGAGGAGCGCCCGCAGGGCTGCGCCGGACTGCTTTTTGGCCCGCGCTTCCATGTAGCGGCCGGCGAGGATGAACACGGTGACGGCGGAGGCGACCTCGAGGTAGATTTCCCCCGCTCCCCCGGCACTGCCGAAG
>JAODAY010000368.1 GCA_025463665.1 Microbacteriaceae bacterium | reverse complement strand
CGATGGAGGCGAGAAAGATGATTCCGGTGACGGCGCGCGTGCGGCGCAGGCGGCGCGAGGCCACCGACACGCTGCTGACGACGGCCGCGAGGGCGGGTTGCGCCTCGACCACCTTGCGGGTCGCGGAGCGCGCAACGGCGGCGACACGGGCCTTGGCCACGGCCTCGGCGAGTTCCTGCTGTTGGCGCAGGCTGCGCTGCAGCGAAGCCACGCTGCGGGCCGACGTCTCGGCGTGCACCTCCACGGGAACCTCTGCACTCTCGGCCAGCACCCGCAGGGTCTGCTGCAGGCGCACGGCGTTCTTCTCGGTCGCGAGGTACTCGCGACGCTTCAGCCAACTGGGAACGAGATAGACCAACCACAGTCCCGCGGCAAGCGCAAACATGACGCCACTGCTGAGACCGCCGGATAGTTCCATGTGCCTACGGTACGAGGCGACTGAGCGAAAGTCGCGGATGCCACGGGGCGTGTTCCCGCCTGCGTCGCGAAGTCGCTCGTTCCTGCCTCGCCCGGCGCCGTGTGAGCCGTTCGGGCCGAGCGCCCGGTCGACGAGTACGGCGCCTACCCGGTCGCGATCGGGTGCTGCGCCTTCTCCCGGTCCTCGGCGGGCACGAAGCCGTTCTGCGGCGGCACGGTGCCGCCGCGCCAGCGCCGCAACACTCCCGTCGGCACCTCCTCGACGGTGAGCGCGAAGCAGAAGTGGTCGCGCCAGTCGCCGTTGATGTGGATGAATCGGCGCCGCAGCCCCTCGTACCGGAAGCCGAGCTTCTCGACCACGCGCAGGCTGGGTTCGTTCTCCGGGCGGATGCAGATCTCCATGCGGTGCAGGCCGACCGTGAAGAAGCAGTGGTCGGTTGCGAGGGCCACCGCCGTGGGCGTGAGGCCCTTGCCTGCGAAGCGCTCGGACACCCAGTAGCCGATCGTCGCCATCGACACCGAGCCGTAGGTCATCGACGACACGTTCAGCTGCCCCGCGAGCTCGCCCTTGTGCTCGATCACGAACGGCAGGCCGAGGCCCGCGCGCGCGTTCGACTGCAGGTGGCGAATGCTCGCCCGCACGTCGAAGCTCATCGGGCCGACAGGGTTGGTCGCCTCCCACTTGCGCAACCACGACCGGTTCTCGATGAGTTCGCGTTCGAGCGCACGCGCGTCGCGCAGCCGCACGGGGCGGATCGTGATGTCCCCGTCGCGCAGGGTCGGGATTTGCGTCGACATGACTACTTCAGGTTGTCGGAGAATTCCTTGAGCCACGGTCGGAGCTCCGGGCCAAGGTCTTCACGCTCGACGGCGAGCTGCACGATCGCCTTGATGTAGTCGAGTCGGTCTCCCGTGTCGTAGCGGCGGCCCTTGAAGACGACGCCGTAGACGCCGCCGGCGATGTCGTTCTGGGCCATGTTGCGCAGCGCGTCGGTCAGCTGGATCTCGTTGCCCTTGCCCGGCTCGGTCTCTTCGAGCACGTCGAAGACGTCGGGTTGCAGAACGTAGCGGCCGATGATCGCGTAGTTCGACGGCGCGGTGCCGGGGGCCGGCTTCTCGACCAGGTCGAGCACCTTCACTACGTCGTCCTCGTCGGTGGTCTCCACGGTGGCCACCCCGTACATGTGGGCGACCGCGGGGTCTACCTCCATGAGCGCGATGATGGTCGCGCCGCGCGCCTCCTGCTCGTCGATCATGCGCGACAGCAGAACGTCGCGCGCGTCGATGAGGTCGTCACCGAGCAGCACGGCGAAGGGCTGGTTGCCGACGTGCATCCTGGCGCGCAGCACGGCGTGGCCGAGGCCGCGCGGATCGCCCTGGCGCACGTAGTGCATGTCGGCGAGGTCGTTGGAGTACTCGACCTTCTGCAGGCGGTCGGTGTCGCCCTTGAGGTTCAGGTTCGCTTCGAGTTCTGTCGCGCGGTCGAAGTGGTTCTCGAGGGCCGTCTTGTTGCGGCCGGTGACGAGCAGCACGTCGGTGAGCCCTGCGGCGACCGCCTCCTCGACGACATACTGGATGGCCGGCTTGTCGACGACCGGCAGCATCTCCTTCGGCATTGCTTTCGTCGCGGGGAGGAATCGCGTTCCGAGTCCCGCTGCGGGGATGACTGCTTTTGTGATTCTGGTGGCCATGCGGCCAAGGCTACCGGCACCTCGTAGAATTGCAGAATGTCCGACGTCACCCACCAGAAGCGGGCGCTCCGCGCGGAGTTGCGCGCGCGCCGCCAGCTAATCACGTCGGAGGAGCGCTCCAGCGCCACCGAGTCCGTGACCCGCAACCTCGTCGCGTTGACGACGAAACTCGACGCCACCTCGATCGCCGCATACCTCTCGACACCCGACGAGCCGAACACACGCGAGTTCCTCTCCTGGGCCTGCGAGCGCGGCATCCGCGTGCTCCTCCCTATCTCCCGCGAAGACGGTCTGCTGGACTGGGCCCCTTACGACGGCAGCGAGGAGGACCAAGACGTCCTCGGCATGCCGACTCCCACGACGGAGGTGCTCGGGCCGATCGCGATCAACGACGTCGACCTCATCATCGTTCCCGCCGCCACAGTCGACAGGACCGGCATGCGCATGGGCTGGGGCCGCGGTTATTTCGACAAGACGCTCGGCTCCATGGAGAAGTGCCCCCCGGTCTATGCTGTGATCTTCGACAGCGAACTCGTCGAGAGCGTGCCCGCAGAGGTGCATGACCAGCGAGTCGACGGCGTAGTCACGCCCGGCGGCATCACCAGGTTCTAGCCGCCCATCCATCTCAATCGGGAGTTTTCTTGCCTACCTATTCCTACCGGTGCACGTCGTGCGAGCACGCCTTCGACATCCACCAGGCGTTCACCGACGACAACCTCACCATCTGCCCGAACTGCGGCGGCGCCCTGCGCAAGGTCTTCTCCCCCATCGGCGTGAGCTTCTCCGGCTCCGGCTTCTACCGCAACGACTCGCGGAGCGAGAACAAGACGACGGATGCACCGGGCCGCAAGGTCGCGTCGACCGACTCCTCCTCCGGCGGGGCCGCCGACTCCGGCTCGACGACGACCGCGCCCGCCGCCCCTGCCGCGGCATCCGCCCCCGCCCCCAGCGCGCCCAAGCCGTCGACCCCGTCGACGCCGGCCGCCTGATCGGAGCGGTCACCACATGAAGGGATTCAAGGAGTTCATCCTCCGCGGCAACGTCATCGACCTCGCGATCGCGGTCGTGATCGGCGCGGCCTTCACCGCCATCGTGACCGCCATCGTCAGCGGCATCCTCAACCCGGCCATCGGCGCCCTGTTCAACGCCGAGTCGCTCGACGACGCATTCGACGTCGTCATCCCGACGCTCGATCACGGCGAGGCGACCATCAAGTTCGGAATGGCGATCGCCGCGCTCATCCAGTTCCTGCTGGTGGCGGCGGTGGTGTACTTCGCGCTCATCATCCCGATCAACTACCTGAAGCGGATCTCGTTCCAGAAGAAGAAGGACCAGATTGCGGCCGGCGTCGAAGACCCCAAGGTCGCGCCGACCGAGATCGAGCTGCTCATCGAGATCCGCAACCTTCTCGCGTCGGGTTCGCCGTCGTCGGCGGCAGTGTCAAACCCGTCGGGCAAGCACACCGACGTCGTCGGCTAGCGGGGCCCGACGCTCCATCAGGCCCAGTGCGGCGGCTTGTCGGCCTTCAGCCGCGCGTCGTTCTCCGTGCCGCTCGAGCGCGGAGCCTCCGGCTGGGGGTGCGGGTCGCTCCCCGGAACCGGCTGCGTCGTAACGCGGCGGCGCGTGCCCCGTGCCCGCGACCCAGCCGCCGGCACCGATCGCTCCGGCTCCGGCGATTCCGGTTCCGTCGGTTCTGGCCGCGGCGATCCCGGCTGCGGCGAAGCCGGCTCGCGCTCGGCCACTACTGCTCGATCGCGTTGTGGGTCTGCACGATCATGATCGGTTCGGTGACGGGATTCACATCGACGCCGAGCGTCTGCATAACTCGGCGCGCGACGGCGTCAGGGTCGCTGAACAACTCGAACGCGTGCACGCGCAGGTAGTGCCAGCCGAGACGGCGCAGCAGCTCGGGCCGTAGGCGCAGCGACTCACGCAGCGTGGCGCCCCGCATCACGGCGTCGGTGTCGACGGTCACGCACACTCCGCCGTGCGAGGCGACGAGGCCGAGCTTGCCGCGGTGGCCGAGCGCGACGTTCACACCGCGGTGGTTCAGCCGCCTGGCGAGGTCGACCAGCATCGGGTCGCTGTCGTCGGGCAGCGGGATGTCGGCGAGACGGGCGTCGACCTCGGCGAGGATCTCGGCCAGGGCGATGGCGCCGTGGCTCATCCGGTCCTCGTCGATGTCGGCCGGCTCGAAGCAGGTGACGATCACCATCG
>JAODAY010000326.1 GCA_025463665.1 Microbacteriaceae bacterium | reverse complement strand
TCGACGAAAACGGTGTTGGCGTCACCGAAAGCCAGCTCGCTGTGGCGGCAACTCGCCTTCTCGACCTGGCGCCCCGCATCAACGCCGACCAGCTGTTCCGCGTGGCGCAAGACCTCCGCGACGAACTCGATGAAGCCGGAATCGCCTCGCGCGAACGAGCCATCTACGAGGGGCGATCCCTGCGTCGAATGAGCCTTCCCAACGGGGCCACGCGGTTCATCATCGACGGCGACCTCGAGAGTTCTGCCTACCTCAACGATCTCTACGACAAGGTCACCTCACCTCGTCGCGGCGGACCCCGATTCGTCGACCCCGAAGGCAAGGCCTGGGCCGAGACCGTTGCGAACGACGATCGCAGCCTGGAGCAATACGCCCACGACGCATTCTTCGGCATTCTTCGCATCGGTGTCACGGCGGATACGCCGGCAAGTCGGCAGATCGTCGGCTCGCGACTCCCGTCGGTGCGCCTGCTCGCTCTCTCTGAGACCTTTCGCGCGAACACCGGTCACGGCCGCATCGAGGGGGCCGCGACGCCGGTGTCCATAGAAACGGTCGCGCGTGCAGCGTGCACCCAGTCGACTCAGCCCGTGATCTTCGATGAGCACTTGCAACCGCTCAACCTCGGCCGTGAGACTCGCCTGTTCACCCCGAATCAGCGCATCGCCTTGGCGGCTAGAGACGGTGGTTGCATGTGGACGAACTGCGACCGCCCCGCATCATGGACGGAAGCGCACCACATCAGGTTCTGGGCCAGAGATGAGGGCCGAACTGACATAGCCGACGGCATCCTGCTCTGCCGACATCACCATTTCCTTGCGCACAACAATCACTGGGAGATATTCCGCGTGGGCGGCAAGTACTGGCTCGTGCCGCCGCCCGACATCGACGAGCTGCAGACACCAAGGCCACTCGAGTCGAAGAGCGCGTCGCTGCGAGACCTGCAACGGGTGCACGCATCGGTCGACGAGGCGTCGCGGTGAGTGCGTGTGGTGCTCCGCGGCTCGTGCCATCAACGGCGGTCACTAGCGTGTCCACGAGTTCGTCACTCGTCGCTACTGAGTCCGTCGCTACTGAGTCCGCCGCTGCTGAGTCCGTCGCTACTGAGTCCGCCGCTGCTGAGTCCGCCGCTGCTGAACCCGCCGCCCAACGGTTCTGCCGGTCCCACCCGGTCCGGCACCGCGTGTTCAACGCCGAGCAACCACGGCCCGGGTTCGGGCCACTGACGACTCGTGGGTAAGGTACGCAGCACCCGAGCGAGGGAGGTCGGGCCGTTCTCGTTCCACGGAATGACCCGGGCCGGCGCGACCTGCGGCAGCACGCCGAGCCACCAGTGCTTCCACGTCGCGGGGAGCGACTCGGGCGCCACGACGATGTAGTAGTCCGGCATGGTCAGATCTCCACGGTCGAACGCCTCCAGTGCGCGATTCACTTCGAGGTTGAGCGCCCCATAGGTCGCCAGATCGTCGAAGAACTCGACCCACGCGGAGGCCACGTGCACGAGCGGATCACGATCGTGCGCGACATACGGCGCATACGATTGCGCGAGCCAGCGCTTGGCGTACTCCTCCGAGCTGGCGGCGAGCGGCGTCGCCCGCACGTTGGCGAGACGACCGAGGGCGGTGAGCGCATCAGCGGCCGCCGGCGGGTGGTGGCCGACGAGAACGATGGTGGTGCTGCGAGAGCCTGCCATGACCCCACTGTAGCCAACCAGCCACGGCAATCGTGAGGGCGCGAACCGCGAGGGCACAGGCGAACGGGGCACACCCTTCAGGCTGCCGTGGACCTGCCAATCGTGCGTGCGCCGGTTCTATCAGGCGTGCGCCGGCGCCCGCTCGGCAAGGAACGCGTGCACAGACGACACCACGACCGATCCTTCGCCCACGGCGGACGCGACGCGCTTCACCGACCCTCGACGCACATCACCGACCACGAAGAATCCGGGCACCGACGATTCAAGCGGCCCCGGCGCACGCTCGTACGGCCACGCACGCCGCCCACCCTCGACCAGAACGTCGGCGCCTGAGAGAACGTAGCCCCATTGGTCGCGCAGCACCGCCGGGTCGAGCCAGTCGGTGTGAGGAGCGGCGCCAATCGTGATGAAAAGGGCATTGCAGGGCACCGTCACCTCCTCACCCGTCTCACGGTGCCGCAGAACGATCTGCTCGAGCTCGCGGCCATTCCCCGCCCCGCCGACGACCCGTGACTCCCCGAGAATCTGCACGCCCGCCGCCGCAAGCTGTTCGATCAGGTACTGCGACATGCTTTCGGCGAGGGTCGCTCCGCGCACGACGAGGAATACGGATGCCGCGTACCGAGCCAGGTGCAACGCCGCCTGCCCGGCGGAGTTGCCGCCGCCCACGACGCCGACGACATGTCCTACCTGGGCTCTGGCCTCCACCGCCGAGGCTCCGTAGAAGACCGACGTGCCGACGTAGGGCGTCAGGCCGGGCACGCGCAGCCGACGATAGGAGACACCGCTTGCGAGAACGACCGATCGCGCGTGCACCTCCGGGGCGAAAGCAACGTTGAGGTGGAAACCGTCCTCCCCGATCCGCATGCCCGAGACGTCGCGCGTCACGGCGAACTGCGCACCGAAAACCCAGGCCTGCTGATAGGCGCGGTCGGCGAGGTCTGCGCCGGAGACTCCGCGGGAGAACCCCAGGTAATTGCGAATGAGGGAACTCGACCCGGCCTGGCCACCGATGGCTGAGCGTTCGATGACAAGAGTGCGCAAACCCTCCGACGCCGCATACACCGCGGCCGCAAGCCCACCCGGACCGGCGCCGACTACCGCGAGATCGACCGGTCCGACAGGCAGTTCGGTGCCGAGCCCCGACGCGCGGGCGCGTTCCGCGTCCGGGCCGACAGTGGTGAGGTCGGCATCGCGTCCGCGCACGCTGCGTTCGAAGTCGAGCAGCAACTCGGTCACCGTGCGGTGGAAGTACTCGTCGGGCGTGCGCCGGGGGCTGACCACGTAGTAGTCGATCTGGGTGGTGGCCATGAGATCGCGAACCACGGCGCCGGTCGCTTCGTCCGCCCACGAGCCCCACTCGATGACGAGCGCCCGGCGAGCGTCGGGGGAGAGCGAGCGAGTCACGGCGAAGACCGACCGCACCTCTGCCGTGTCGGAGTCCGGGCTCGGGGTGAACGTCGCGACGAGGCCATCGCCGTGCTTCGCCGCGCTGGCGTCCTGTAGAACGGGCGCGCCGGCGTCCTGCAGAACGGGCGCGCCCGCGTCGCGCCGCACCGCCGCGCTCGCCGAACCGCTCCGCATGGAGAAGAAGCCCGCGGTGTCCGCAAGCACGAGCGCGATCGGCACGCCCCGGCCCGTCATTGCGTGAAGTTGTGCCGTGGCATCCGCCCCCGAACTCACCTCGGCGATGAAATAGTGGCTCGCGTAGCGGTCCCGAAGCTGGCGAGAGACACGCTTGCGTGAGTCCGGGTCGGCGACACACACCATGATTGCCGGTCGACCGTCCGGGTCGGCGTCTGCCGAAGTCCCGTCCACGAGCGCCTCCGCGTGAATCCCGGCCGCGTGCTGTGGCGGCGTGTGGCGCCGACCTTACTCCCGAGTGCAGGGGGCCGCCAGACGGTGCTGTGCAGGTGCGGGGCGAGACAGGTGCGGGGCTAGACAGGCGGCGCGGCGCGAGGCCAAAGTGTTCCCCATGAGCGCCACGCCGCGATCCATCCGCACGCCGGATCAGCGCCTCCGCGTCTTCGTGAGTTCGACCCTCAAGGAGCTCGCACCCGAACGCCGGTCGGCACGGTCAGCGGTGGAACGACTACACCTCGCACCTGTCATGTTCGAGCTCGGCGCCCGCCCCCACCCGCCCCGCGACCTCTATCGCGCCTACCTCGACCAAAGCGACGTGTTCCTCGGTCTGTACTGGCAGCGATACGGCTGGGTCGCGCCCGGCGAGGAGGTGTCAGGCCTCGAAGACGAGTACAACCTCGCTCCCGGGCTCCCGAAGCTCATCTACATCAAGGAGCCGGTCGAGCCGCGGGAGCCGCGACTCGAGGAGCTGCTCTCCCGCATCCGCACCGACGACACGGCCTCGTTCAAGTACTTCACGACCGCGAAGGAACTCGGCGCGCTCGTGCTCGCCGACCTCGCGACGCTGCTGGCCGAACGGTTCGATCTGAGCCGCACTGCGGCCGCACCCGCATCGCTGCTGCCCACCGAAACGACGGATGCCGGAGCGTTCCCCGTCGCGCCGCCGCTGACCACGGCCTCGACCGAGAGGCCAGGCAGTGCAGTCGGCGACGCACCGCTTTCCGCGTCCCCCTTCCCCGCGCTCCCGTCGCCCCTCACCTCCCTCATCGGACGTGAAGACGAGGTGCAGGCCGTCGAACGGATGCTGCGGCGACCGTCCACCAGATTCGTGACGCTGCTCGGCCCGGGCGGAATCGGTAAGAGCCGAATCGCGATCGAGGTGGCCTCCCGCATGGCCGACGACTTTCCGGCCGGGGTGTTCTTCGTCGATCTCTCGCCCGTGCACTCCCCGGAACTCGTGACCACGGCCATCGCCTCCGTGCTCGGGGTGCGCGATACCGGCGACGCGCCGTTGTGGGAGAAGATCATCACCGCCGTGCGCAACCGTCGTGTGTTGATTGCGCTCGACAATGTCGAGCAGGTGCTCTCAGCCGCCCCGCAACTCACCGCGCTGCTGACGGCGGCTCCCGGCGTCAAACTCCTTCTGACGAGCCGAACCCCCGTGCGGGTGCAGGCGGAGCAGAGCTATCTGGTCGGACCACTCCCGCTGCCGCTCGCCGATAAACGGGTGTCGGTCGAGCAACTCGCCTCCGTGGCATCCGTCACCCTGTTTCTGGAGCGGGTGCACGCTGTCAAGCCGGACTTCGAGATCACCGAGCACAACGCCGACGCGATCGCGCGCATCTGCGCAGCTCTCGACGGCGTGCCGCTCGCAATAGAGCTGGCCGCGGCGCGCATGCGTGTGCTGTCTCCGGCGTCGATGCTCGAGCGGCTCGATCGACGGCTGCCGCTGCTCGTCGGTGGTCTGCGCGACCTGCCGGAGCGGCAGCAGACGCTGCGCAGAACAATCCAGTGGAGCACCGAGCTGCTGGGCGACCCCGAGCGCGAGCTGCTCGCGACGCTCGCCGTGTTCGACGGCGGTTTCTTTCTCGAGGCTGCCGAGGCCGTGTGGAACGATCGAGCAGCGCAGGGCGGGGGAGGACTCGACGACGCTCTCAGCCTGCTCGCGACCCTCGTCGACAACAGTCTTGTGCGAGAGCAGGACAGGGGCGAGAGTTCGCACTTCTCGATGCTCGCCATGGTGCGCGAGTACGCGCTCGAGCAACTCGCGGCGGGCGGAACGCTCGAGACGGTGCGGGAGCGCCATGCGCGGTATTACGTCGACCTCGGGCGTCGGATCGAGCGCGAACTGGAGGGCGAACGCCAGCGGGAGTGGGTTGCGCGGCTCGCCGACGACCGGGACAACTTGCGCGGTGCCGTGCGCTTTCTGCTCGAGCGACAGGAGTGGAGCGAGGCCGCCGAGTTCGCCTGGACGCTCTACATCTACTGGTGGATCGGCGGCCACCTGGGCGAGGTGCGCGGGTGGATGGACGATGTCCTTGCCGCGAATCAGACCCTCCCGAACCGAACGAGGGCAATAGCGCTCTACTTCACGTGTGCGATCACCTTCTGGCAGAATCCGGAGGACCTTGTCATCCCGGGACTCACCGAGAGCGCCACCCTCTTCCACCACGCGAAGGATGCCGCGGGCGAGGCGCTCGCGCTCGTATCACTGGCGCTCGCCCTCCTCGCGAGCGGCGCGCCCGATCCCGTCGCGGCAGACGAGGCTCTCGAATCCAGCCTCGGGCTGTTCCGCGACTCGGGTGACGTCTGGGGCGAGTCGATGGCGCTCGTGACCATCGGCCGGCTCGCGCTCCTCCAGAACAAGCTTCACGGTGCTCTCAACCGTTTCGAGGAGAGCCTCGCCCTGGCCCGACGCGGAGGCGACGACCTGGGCGAGACCATCGCGCAACACCACCTGGGCTGGGCGAGGCTGCTACTCGGAGATCTGGATGACGCGCGGACGGCGTTCGAGCGCTGCCTCGAGCGCTCCCATCAACTCGGGCACGTCGAGGGTGTGGCGTATGGGCTCGAGGGCCTGGTCGCGGTTGCAGCGTCGACCGGAGACGTTCAGCGGGCCGGCCGCCTGCTCGGCGCCGCGGAGCTCCTCCGGGAGGTGAGCGGAATGCAGAACGCGCCGGCGTTCTCGTTCCACGCGCGACTGGTCGACCCCATACTCGCCGGAGAGGGCGCGGCTCCCTTCGCGCTCGCGCGGGCCGAGGGTCGGGAGCTGTCTGTGGATGACGCGGTCAGCTACGCACTGACGGAGCGCGACGTGCCCGGGTACGCTCCCGGGTACGCTCCCGGATCGATGACGCCGTGACATCCGGCGACGCCCTGAGCGACACCATCCGACCGTTCACTCGCTGGCTGGCGCTCGTGATCCTGCCGTTCCTCGTCGCGGCGGTTGTGCTGCTCTACCTGCTCCCGACGACCACCGACAAGCTGTTCGCATGGACGATCGCACCGCCGCTCACCGCAATGTTCCTCGGTTCTGCCTACATCGGCGGCATCTGTTTCTTCACGGGGGTCGCCCGGTCACGACGCTGGCACTCGGTGAGACACGGGTTCGCGGCGGTCGTGGTCTTCTCGACCCTGATGGCGGTCGCGACTGTGCTGCACTGGGACCGCTTCCACTTCGGGCACGTGTCCTTCGTCACCTGGGCGCTTCTGTATCTCACGACCCCGTTCCTCACCCTCGCCGCCGTTCTCTTCAACTGGCGGGCCGATCCGGGGGAGTCGGCCGACTCGACTGCTCGCGTTCCGTGGGCACCGCGCGTTGCGCTCGGCATCCTGGGTCTCGCCGCCCTGGCATTCGGCCTGGCTCTCTTCCTCTTCCCGGTGGATGTCGGGCGGCACTGGGCATGGGAGGTGACCCCGCTGACGGGCAGAATCGTCGGTGCCACACTGACCCTGCCCGGCATGGTGAACCTGTGGCTGTTCATCGATGCCCGGTGGTCGGCGTTCCGCTGGATCTTCCTCGCACAAATCGCGAGCCTCGTCTTCATCGCAATCGCGATCGTCTTCCGGCTCGGGGATCTCCAGTGGACCAGGCCCGCCGCGGGTCTCTTCGTGGCCGGAATCCTCGTGAGTCTCGCCGCCTACTCGGCGTTCTTCGTCGTGTGTGAGCGGCGCGCCAGAGCTGCGGGACCAGCCGATGCAGCTCACCGCTGACCACTGTTCGCACCGCACAGCCCGGCACTAGCATGAGCCACAACCCGTCTGGAGGAGCACACAATGTCGCAGATCACCCCCTGCCTCTGGTTCGAGAGCGAGGCCCAAGAAGCGGCGAACCTCTACGTGTCGATATTCCCCGATTCGGAGGTGACGAACGTGGCGCGCCTCCCGGAAGACGGCATCGGCGCCGCGGGTTCGGTTCTGGCCGTGAACTTCGTGCTCTCCGGCGTGGAGTTCCAGGCGCTCAACGGCAGACCCGCCTTCTCGTTCACGGATGCGACCTCGTTCTCCGTGCAGGCAGACACCCAGGAGAAGATCGACGCGTATTGGGACGCCCTCACGAGCGACGGCGGCAAGCCCGGTCAGTGCGGTTGGCTCGTCGACAGATTCGGCCTGTCCTGGCAGATCGTGCCGCTGCGACTCGGTCAACTGCTCCAGGATCCCGAGCGGGGACCGCGGGTGATGCAGGTCATGCTCGGGCAGACGAAGATCGTTCTCGCCGAACTCGAGGCGGCGTAGCCGCGAGGAAGCGTGGGGCGGCGGTGATGAGAGGCACCGCTCCGGCCGCGGATGCGTGAGGCGGGCGCGGCGGTGACGCGGCGAAACGAAATACCTGAGCGTCGATCATCGAGCATCCGTCATACTTCATGGAGACCGTCTCGCCCGTTGATAACGGTGCTGGGACACGCGCCGTGCACCTCACGCGCATCCTCGATGCACCACCTGGAGAATCTATATGGACAACCTTCTGCCGAAAGACGCGATTGTGACCGCGAGCATCATCGCCGTCGTCGCGGTCATCGTGCTGGTGATCGTATTCACGCTGCTTCGCGGAATCAAAGTCGCCAAGCCCGACGAGGCGATCATCGTCACCTCGAAGCAGAAGACACTCAGGCCGGGGGACGCCGAGACGGAGAACGCCGGTCAGCGCGTCGTCTTCGGCTCCCGGGTCTTCGTCATGCCGATAGTCGAAGCGCACTTCAAGCTCAGCCTGCGCAGCCGACAGCTCAACGTGCAGGCGACCGCCCAGACCAAGGACGCCATCACCATCAAGGTCAACGCGGTAGCCGTCGTCAAGGTCGGAGGGTCGGAATCCATGGTGCGTGCTGCCGCGCAGCGATTCCTCAACCAGCAGGACCAGATCGAGACATCCACCGAGGAGGTCTTGAGCGGTTCCGTGCGTTCCATCGTCGGACAGCTCACCGTGACCGAGATCATCACGAACCGCTCCGCGCTGCAGGGCCAGGTGCTCGAAGCGG
>JAODAY010000369.1 GCA_025463665.1 Microbacteriaceae bacterium | reverse complement strand
ACGCCGTACCAGGAAGCTGCCATCAGCAGCGTGATGACGGAGAACGTCAGGATGTAGAACGTGCGCATGCGGTGCAGCAGACCCCCGACACGGATGGTGTGGAGAAGAGCCGAGAACTCCGATACGGGGTTACTCATGCCGCGCTGCCCGGTCTTGATGATGCGGGGCGAAGGTTGCGATGCTGAATTCGTCACTGGGACCTCATGGTCTATCGACTTCCCAGTCACGGAGGCGAGCTTGAGCTCTGGCGGATGACGACAAGTGTAAAGGCGAACACTGGGAAAGCCGTGCACGACGCAGTCACTAGTTTCTAGGGCTTGAGAATGTTATTAACGACGCAACATAAACGCGCCATCAGAACAGCGCCGACGGGTTGGTGAGGCGCCACCACGGACCGGGATCGTCGAGCGGGCTCGCGAGCTCGAGCGGCACCCTGATTGTCCGGTCGCCGACAGAGAACGTGGCGACCCCGACGTCGTCGCCCCGTGCCCCGAGACGCAACTCGTCGGCCTCGATGCTCGACTCGACCTGAGCGTTAGACCAGACGACGACGTTCGCGCTCTCGGCGGCGACGAGTCTGGATGTCTGCCCCCAGGCGGTCGTGTAGCTGCCGAAGTCCTCGCCTGCCTCGGCGAGCACGACATTGTGGAAGCCGGCGACGGCGTCGGCGAGGAGTTCGCGCACCTCGAGGTTGAGGCTGCGATGGTCGGAGCCCCCGAGGACCGCCCCGACGAGGGTTTCGGTCGTGTCGCCTACGGTGAAGTCTGCAGCGAACAGCAGGCAGGCGCCCGCCTCATCGAGCGTGCCGGTCTTGATGCCGCGGATGCCGTCGATGCCCAGCAGGTTGTTGCTGTTCTCGATGTCGCCGACGACGGGAAGCGCCTCCGACGGAGTGCCCACGATCGCCTCGACGACGGGATTCCTGAGCGCGAGTTCGCCGAGAGTCACGAGATCGGCGGCCGTACTGACGTTGCGGGCCGACATGCCCGTGGGCTCCGTGATCGACGTCGACTCCATGCCGTTGCGTGCAAGCCAGGCGTTGGCTATGGGAACGAACTCCTCGACAGAGCCGTAGGCCCACGTCGCGAGCGACTCCGCGTAGTTGTTCGCCGATTCGAGGAGCATCACGTCCATCACCTGGCGCTGGGTGAGGGTCATCCCGGCCGTCACCGGCTCGGTCTTGCCATTCACGGCGAGGTAGGACTCACGGATCGCCACATCGGTCGCGCTGAACTCGATTTCGGGCCCGGCGTCGCCGAGGTCGAGAGGATGCTTGTCGAGCACGACGAGAGCGGTGACGATTTTCGAGATAGAGGCCATCGGAACGGCCTTCTCGCTGCCAGACAAGCCGAGCAGCCCGTCGAAGCCGACTGCGCCGATGGCGCTGGCCCCCTGAGTCGGCCAGTCGATAGCGGCCGCCGTTGCCGCCGGCACGGTGTCGAGCTGTTCACTCGCCGCGACGCTGCCGAGAGGAGCGAGCAGCGTCATCGGCAGGTAGAACCCCGCAGCGAGCAGTGCCCCCGCGGCGGTGAAGACAACGCCGCGCCTTCGTCGAAGTACCTGACGGCGGCTGAGTTGCATGGGTCAATCGTAGATCGCTCCTGCGGAGCGAGGATTCACCGCACGCGGATGGTGTACAGGGCGACGGCGCTCGCCGCGGCGACGTTGAGCGAGTCGACCCCGTGCATCATCGGGATGGTCACGATCGTGTCGGAGTGCCGCATGGCGGCCGAACTCAGTCCGTCGCCCTCTGAGCCGAGCAGCAGGGCCACCTTGTCTGGCACGGATGCCGCGAAGGCATCGAGTTCGACCGCGGTGTCGTCGAGCGCGAGCGCCGCGACGTGGAAGCCGGCATCCCGAAGCACGTCTGCGCCCTCCGGCCACTCGGGCAGCCGCGTCCACGGTACCTGCAGCACCGTACCCATGCTCACGCGCACGCTGCGACGGTACAGCGGGTCGGCGCAGCGTGGGGTGATGAGCACGGCGTCGGCGCCGAGACCCGCCACCGAGCGGAAGATCGCGCCCACATTGGTGTGGTCGACGATGTCCTCGAGCACGACCACCCTGCGGGCGCCGGCGAGAATCTCCTCGACCGGCAGCAGCGCGGGCCGGTGCATCGACGCGAGCGCGCCGCGGTGCATGTCGAAGCCGGTGAGCTCCTTGAGCAGTGCGGTCGAGCCCACGAACACGGGCACGTCGTCGTGGCCCTCGAGCAGGCGTTCCACGTCGGGCAGCCACTGCTCGATGACGAGCACCGAACGGGGCCGGTGACCGGCGGCGAGTGCGCGACCGATGACCTTGGTGGACTCGGCTATGTACAGGCCACCGGCGGGCTCACTGACACGGCGCAGCGCGACATCCGTCAGCGATCGAAAGTCGCCGAGCTCTGGACGCTCGAGGTCGGTGATTCTCTCGATGCGCATGCGCACACGTCCGTTTCTCTCGGGGAATGACGAGCCGAAAGCGAACACTGCCAGCTATCGGAAACATATCGGAAAAGCGAAGCGTTTAGTCTGGGAGGAGCCCTGCTGGAGAGAGGACACGCATGTCGCTATCGCACACGGCGCCGCCCGTTCGCAGCGATCACCCCGCCGGTCCCGAATTCGAAGCCGCGGCCAGCCTGCTTCGGGGCAAGAGCATCGCGGTGCTCACGGGTGCCGGCTTGAGCACGGACTCGGGCATCCCCGACTATCGCGGCGAGGGCGCTCCCCCGCGCTCCCCCATGACCTTCTCCCAATTCCGCGGCGACCTCGACTACCGCAAGCGGTACTGGGCGGGAAGCCACCTGGGGTGGAAGCGTTTCTCCGCTGCCCGACCCAACGCCGGTCACCGCGCGCTCGCCGACCTCGAGGCCGCGGGCCACATCAACGGTGTCATCACGCAGAACGTCGACGGCCTGCACCTGCGGGCCGGCTCTGCACGTGTAGTCGACTTGCACGGCTCCATGGATCGCGTGCGCTGCCTGCAGTGCGGCCAGTATTTCGCACGCGCGGATATTGCGGCGAGACTCGCCGCCGCCAATCCCTGGCTGGATGACACGGAGAATGTGCCGCTCTCCCCCGACGGTGACGTGCAGATCGAATCGATCGACGACTTCGTGATACCCGAGTGCACGGTGTGCGGCGGCCTGCTCAAGCCCGACGTGGTCTTCTTCGGCGAATACGTGCCGCTCGAGAAGTTCTCCGAGGCATCCGCCCTCGTGCAGCGCGCCGACGCGCTCCTCATCGCCGGATCGTCGCTCATGGTGAACTCGGGCATTCGGCTTCTCGACCAGGCGGTCAAACGCAAGACCCCCGTCGTGGTCGTCAACCGCGGCGTGACCAAGGGCGACTCACGGGCGACCGTTAAGATCGATGCTGGAACGAGCGAGACTCTCGTCTCACTTCTGGAGCGCCTGGAGTCCTGACGGAACGCGGCACCGGAGGGCACGCCGCTACCGCGAGGAACCCATGACCACCATCTACCTTGTTCGCCACGGCGAGACCGACTGGAACAAGCAGCACAGGATCCAGGGCAGCACCGACATTCCGCTCAACGACACCGGCCGCGGGCAGGCGGCTGCCACCGGGCGCCTGCTCGCGCGACGGAGCTGGGACGGAATCTATGCGAGCCCGCTCTCTCGCGCATTCGAAACCGCTGAAATCGTCGGGGAGGCGCTCGGGCTGGCCCCGAAGCCGGCGCCGCCACTCGTCGAACGCGGCTACGGCGACGTCGAGGGTCTCACCGGCGACGAGATCGACGAGCGGTTCCCCGGCGAGACCCCGGTCCCCGGGCGGGAGACCCGCGAGGAAGTCGCCCGCCGCGTGATCCCTGCCATCGTGGCGATTGCCGAGAGGCACCCGGGTCAGTCCATCATCATCGTGAGCCACGGCGGAGTGATCCGCACCGTGCTCAACGAGATCGCGCCGGATCTGCCGACCGGACCGATCAGAAACGGCTCCGTGCACAGCGTGCGGCACACCGACGGTTCACTCGACCTCGTGCTGTTCGACGATCCGATCGACGCCGAATCCCTCGCGGTCGCGACCGACGATCTCGTCGAGCAGAACGCCGTCGAGAAACGGGAGCGGCTGAGCTCGACAGGCTCACAATCCTGGCGGCGGCAATACCGTCGGGGGTTGACAGCCGTAAGACCGTGGAGTTGTATTTAGCGCATCACGTAATTAACGAGGTGGCTAAGAATGGTGGACACGCTCAGCACGATCTTTGCGGCTCTCGCCGATCCGACGAGACGCGCGATTCTCGAACAGCTCTCGCGGGGCGACGCGACCGTCGGGCAGCTCGCGGCACCCCACGCAATGAGTCTGCCCTCCGTGTCGCGGCACCTCAGCGTGCTGGAGAGCGCCGGGCTGGTGAGCAAGTCCCGATCGGCGCAGTGGAGACAGTGTCGCCTCGAGGCGGCGCCGCTGCGCGAGGCCGACGACTGGCTCGCCACCTACCGCGCGTTCTTCGACGACCGCTTCGACCGTCTCGAGAAGCAGTTGGCAACCGAAACCCAGATATAGAAGGGAAACGATCATGACCCCCACACCGCACCCCGAGCGCGGATTCACGCTCACTCGCCTCCTCGACGCACCGCGCGATGTCGTCTTTCGCGCCTGGACCGACCCAGCGCACCTCCAGTGGTTCTTCAGCAATCACACCCCGGCCGACGAGCCGATCGACGTCGATCTGCGAGTCGGCGGGCAGTGGAGGCAGCGCATGGTGATCGGCGACGGCAACGAATACATCACCGGCGGCGTCTACCTCGCCATCGATCCCGTCGAGCGTCTCGTGTTCGCCTGGGGCGCCGTGGATGGCTGGCCCACGGTGCAGCCGGACCGGACAGACGACGCTCCGATCGTCACGATCACCCTCACCGAGAGCGGGAGCCAGACGCACATGCTGTTCGAGCTGCGCCTGCCAGACCACGATTCCGACGAGCAGCTTCGCGAATGGATGGCTTCGGGAATCAGCGCGGGCTGGAGCGCGACGATCGACCGGCTGGTCGACCACCTCGCCGAGAACCCCGTCTCGGTGAAGCCCCGTTAGGCTCCCCACGGCTCACCGCTGCGGCTTCACCACCAGCCCTGTTCCGCCGCCGCGTCGCACCGGCTCGGCCGCCGCGATCATCGAGCCGTCATCGACGACCTCGACCGCGGCGGCGGCACCGATCTGCGCCGCCGAGGTGAAGGTGTCACCCGATCGCACCAGTTGCTGCCCGTACGGCGTGAGCAGGTCGGCGTAGGCCGCGATGAATTCGGGCTCCGCCGAGGTCGTCGCGGCGTTGCGCTGGAGGCACGAGGCGCCGCAATCGCCTCGGGAAGCGTCATCCCGAGGTCGATCCTGTTGATGAGAATCTGCAGCACCGTCGTGATGATCGTCGCGCCACCCGGTGAACCGAGCACGAAGCGCACCCGGCCGTCGTCCGTCACGATCGTCGGCGCCATCGACGATCGCGGGCGCTTGCCCGGCTCGATGCTGTTCGGGTCGCCCTCGGCAGGCACGGCACTGAAGTCGGTCAGCTCGTTGTTGATCAGAAACCCTCGGCCGGGAACAGTCATCGCGCTCCCCCCGGTCTGCTCAATGGTGAGCGTGTAGGAGACCGCGTTGCCCCACTTGTCGACGACGGAGAGGTGGGTCGTCGACACGTTCTCGGTCTCTCGCGCGTCGGCGCTCGTTGCGGCCTCGCAGCCGACGGCATCGAGTTCGCCAGGCGCTACCGGCCGGACGGACGCCTGGAGCGGATCGATGGTGCAGTCGCGCGCGTCGGCGAACTCCTGGCTCAGGAGCGTCTCGGTCGGCACGTCGACAAAGGCGGGGTCGCCGACGTAGGCACCGCGATCGGCGAAGGCGCGAGCGGATGCCTCGATGTAGAGGTGCAGGCTCTGCCCGAGCTGCTCCCCCGAACCGAGATCGTGGTTCTCGAGAATGTTGAGCGCCTCGCCCACCGTCGTGCCTCCCGAGGAGGAAGGTGCCATACCGTAGACGTCGAGCCCGCGATACGACACCCGGGTCGGCGCCTGCTCGACGACGCTGTAGCCCGCGAGGTCGGCGGTCGTCATCGTGCCGGCCGGGGCCGGGAGGGCGGACGACGGGTCGATGCGCGGGTGTTGCACGACGTCGGCGATCTCGGCGGCGAGCCGCCCGGTGTAGAACGCGCCGGTGCCCCGGAGTGCGATGAGTGCGAGAGTCCTCGCGAGCTCGGGGTTGCGGAACGTGGAGCCGACGGCCGGCGCGTCGCCGCCCGGGAGGAACAGCCTCGCCGTGTCGGGAAAGGCCTCGAAGCGTACCTTGTTGTCGAGCGTCTGGCTGCGGAATGTGTCATCGACGGGGAAGCCCTTGGCGGCGAGCAGGATGGACGGCGCGAGCATGAGCGGGAGCGGCCTCGTTCCGAATCGCTGCAGCGCGGCCTCCCACGTCGCGAGCGTGCCGGGCACACCGACCGCGACCCCCGAGGAGACCAGTTCGGGCGTGAGGGGGTATGGCACGCCCGTCGCTTCGTCGATGAAGGCGTCAGGTGTGATGCCGGCCGGAGCCGTCTCGCGGCCGTCGATGGTGCTGACCGCGCCCGTCTCGGCGTCGAAGTAGACGAAGTAGCCGCCACCGCCGATCCCCGCGCTGTAGGGTTCGGTCACCCCGAGGGCCGCCGCCGTGGCCACCGCGGCATCCGCTGCGTTGCCTCCCCGCCGCAGAACCTCGATGCCGACGCGGCTCGCAGACGCATCGACCGACGACACCGCGCCGCCCGAGCCGTAGGAGGTGGGCTGGGGCGTCGCCGGTGGATGCGCGGCAGGTGTTCCGGCGGCGGGCGCTGCAGACGCGGGAACGCCCAGGGCGAGGTCGCCGACCGAGAGGCCAGCGACCGAGAGTCCAGCGACTGAGAGGCCAGCGACTGAGAATCCAGCGACTGAGAATCCAGCGATGACGGCCACCGCGACTCGGCGAAATGGGAGAGAGAATACGTGCGGCACCATGAGCACCTCCGGGGACGACGTCGTCTGGGTTGCTACACAGTACAACCGTGCGTCTCCCGGCAAAACCCCGCCCGGTCCCGGCAGGGACAGGCGGTATGCACCTAGGAGGAGGTGGTTCCCGCCGTCGGCAGCCCGGCAGCGAGACTGCCCGTCCCCAGGAAATCGATGATGAACTCGGCCGCTTCTCTCGGCTTCTCGTAGTGAATGAGGTGTCCGACGTCAGGGATCACGTGCAGGGCGGCATCCGTCATTTGGTCCCTGAGCGCTTCGAGCTGCGGAACGGTGGTGATCAGGTCGTGCTCGGCGCCGATGAGAAGCGTCGGAATGGAGATGTCGGATGCCACGGCGCTGACGTCTGTGCTGATCGACGCCTCGAACCCCTCGACGACGGTCCTGCGGTCGGAGAAGCGCCCGAAGTAGGTGTGGTGCTGGTCGTTGATGAACCGGCGCAGCGCCTTGTTCTTCGTCTTCATGAGCGAGAGGCTCATGAAGCGGATGATGATCCAGTTGTCGAGCAGCAGTCGTCCTGCCCGTTCCGGGAGCAGCATCGAAAAGCGGTAGAAGACCACGGTGCCCTGGGTGCGGATCTTGCTCGGTCCGTCGAGGGCGGGCGCCGCGATCGGATTGACGAGCATGAGACGGGGAGTCGTCACGAGGCCGTTCGCCACGGCGTAGGCGGTGACCATGGAACCGAAGGAGTGCCCGAGAACGACAGCCGAGCCGTCGAGCCCGAGGGCGCGCACGAAGTCGCCGAACCAGGCGGCGTAGCCGGCGATGTCATGCCGCGCGCCGGTCATGGCGGTCGACTCGCCGAAGCCCGGCAGGTCGGGGCCGATGAAGCGCACGCCGCGCATCTGCGCGATCACCGGCTCGAGCCCGTGGTGTTCCCCACGGTAACCGTGGGCGATCACGACGGTCGTTTCCGCGTCATCCAGCCCATAAACCCAATACCGGGTCTCGCTCCCGCGCACGGAGACCGTGTGTGCGGAGACGGGCAGTTCGGCAAGCAGGGCGGCGAAGGGAGATTCGACAGACATCGACCCCAGTCTAGGCTCGGCGCGTTGCGGGATCGGCGACAGTCGGCCTCTAGAATCGACACTGCACGTTCAACCGCTATTGCTGTACACCTCGAGGAGCACTGTGACCTTTACCGCCCCTATTCAGCTACCCGGGCTCGCGCTCGATCCACAGTGGTACCGCCGGGCGGTGTTTTACGAGGTAATGGTTCGTTCGTTCGTCGATAGCAATGGCGATGGCTCCGGAGACCTCCAGGGCGTCGTGCAGAAGCTCGACTACCTGCAGTGGCTCGGGGTCGACGCCCTCTGGCTTCCGCCGTTCTTCAACTCCCCCCTGCGTGACGGTGGCTACGACGTCGCCGACTTCAAGTCGATCCTTCCCGACTTCGGCACGCTCGACGAATTCCGCGACCTCGTGACCAAGGTGCACGAGCGCAACATGCGCGTCATCATCGACCTTCCCGTCAACCACACCTCCGACGCTCACGAGTGGTTCCAGCAGTCGCGCTCCGACCCGGAAGGCCCCTACGGCGACTTCTACGTGTGGAGCGACACCGACGATAAGTACCCGAACATCCGCATCATCTTCGTCGACACGGAGGAGTCCAACTGGGCGTTCGACGCCGAGCGTCGCCAGTTCTTCTTCCACCGCTTCTTCTCCCACCAGCCCGACCTCAACTCCGAGAACCCGGCCGTGCACGAGGCGATGTTCGACATCGTGCGCTTCTGGCTCGACCTCGGTGTCGACGGCTTCCGTCTCGACGCGATCCCGTACCTCTACGAGACCGAAGAGGGCAACGGCGAGGGCGAGCCCGCCACTCACGACTTCATCATCAAGCTGCGCGCCATGGTGGACAAGGAGTTCCCCGGCCGGGTCATGATCGCCGAGGCCAACCAGTGGCCGACCGAGGTCGCCGCGTTCTTCGGCACCGACGAGGACCCCGAGTGCCACATGGCCTTCGACTTCCCCGTCATGCCGCGCATCTTCTACTCGCTGCGTTCACAGCAGGCGGGCGAACTGGTTCGCACCCTGTCGGAGCACACCCACGTGCCGAACGGCGCGGGCTGGGGCGTCTTCCTGCGCAACCACGACGAGCTCACCCTCGAGATTGTCAATGAGGAGTACCGCCAGGCCATGTACGGCTGGTACGCATACGACCCGCGCATGCGCTCGAACATCGGAATCCGCCGCCGCCTGGCCCCGCTGCTCGACAACTCACGTGCCGAACTCGAACTCGCCCATGCGCTGCTCTTCTCTTTGCAGGGAAGCCCGTTCCTCTATTACGGCGACGAGATCGGGATGGGAG
>JAODAY010000278.1 GCA_025463665.1 Microbacteriaceae bacterium | reverse complement strand
GCAGGCCGCGACGTTCGGCCAGGCGGCGTTCGAGACAGGCAAGTCGAAGAACACCTACGGCACGGGCAACTTTCTCATCTTCAACACGGGCGAGGAGATCGTGCATTCCAAGAACGGGCTGCTCACGACGGTGGGCTACAAGCTCGGCGACGCCAAGCCCCACTACGCTCTCGAGGGTTCCATCGCCGTCACCGGCTCGCTCGTTCAGTGGCTGCGCGACAACCTCGGTCTCATCGCTCGCTCGGAGGACGTCGAAACTCTCGCCGCGACGGTGGACGACAACGGCGGCGCGTACTTCGTGCCGGCGTTCTCGGGCCTGTTCGCCCCGTACTGGCGCGCCGATGCCCGCGGTGCGCTCGTCGGGCTGACCCGCTACGTCAACAAGGGGCACATCGCCCGCGCCGCCCTCGAGGCGACCGCGTTCCAGACCCGCGAGGTGCTCGAGGCGGTCAACGCCGACTCGGGCGTCAACCTCGAGGAGCTCAAGGTCGACGGCGGCATGGTCGTCAACGACGCGCTCATGCAATTCCAGGCGGACCTGCTCGGCGTGCCCGTCGTGCGTCCGGTCGTCGCGGAGACGACGGCCCTCGGCGCGGCGTACGCGGCCGGTCTCGCGGTCGGATTCTGGAAGGACCTCGCCGAGGTCGCCACAAACTGGCAGGAAGACAAGCGCTGGGTGCCCAACATGGAGCCGGCCGAGCGTGACCGGCAGATCCGGCTGTGGAAGAAGGCCGTGACGAAGTCGTTCGACTGGATCGACGAGGACGTCAAGTAGCAGGGCCTCTCGCTCCCCTGCTCCACTGAAGAGGGGCAAGCAACTGTCGCCCGTGCCCGCCCCGGACGACAGGAGTTTGCCCCTCTGCAGTGGTAGCGGCGCTCACATCGATTTGGCAGGCGGGAGCACTGCCGCGACGGGTCGCTCGTGCGTATTCTCGACTCAAGACGTGTTTCGTTCTGGAGGTCGCTCATGGTCCGCTCCTCGCTGCGCTGGATGCCCGCCGTCCTCGTGCCCCTCGTCATCGGCACGGGTGTCGTGGTCGCGGGCGCCTCGCCCGTAGTGACGCTCGAGGAGAAGACGCCCGAGCAGGTGCTCGCCCTCGTCGCGGCCAGCGACGTGCGTTCGTTCTCCGGCACCATCCAGCAAACTTCCCGTCTCGGACTGCCCGAGTTCCCGTCCACCGACTCCGGTTCCGACTCGACGACCGACTCCGTGGCCTCGGCGCTCGAGCTCATCACCGGCGCTCACGAAGCCCGCGTGTTCGTCGATGGCCCGCAGCGTGCGCGGGTCCAGATTACCGAGAACCTCGCCGAGCGTGACGTCATCCGCTCCGGCTCCGAGGTGTGGACGTACGACTCCGAGGCGAAGGAGGCCACCCACCTCACGCTGCCCGACAAGACTGCGGCCCACGACTCGCCGGCCTGGACGCCCGGGGAGATCGCCGCGCGGGCCCTCGCCGCCGTGACCCCGAGCACCGAGGTCAGCCTCGACCCCGCGAGCCGCGTCGCCGGCCGCTCGACCTACGAGCTGGTGCTGACCCCGCGCACCGAAGACACTCTCGTCGGCTCTGTCACGATCGCCGTCGATTCAGAATCCGGGATGCCGCTTGCCGCCAGCGTCCACGCGAGGGGCGAGAGCGCGCCGGCCTTCCGGGTGGCGTTCACGGCGATCGACCTCGCCGCCCCCGCCGCACGCCTCTTCGCGTTCACACCGCCCGCCGAAGCCACGGTCAAAGAAGAGTCCGTGCCCGACGCTGCCCTGCCGGGAACCCTCGACGCACGCGACCTCCGGTCGGCCGTGCCGCCCTTCGGTGTCTCCGGCAGCGACTGGTCGACGGTGGTCGAGCTGCCGAGCGGAAGCGCACCGCCGGAGCTGCTCGCCTCGCCGCTGTTCGCCAGCCTGGCTACACCGGTCGACGGCGGCAAGCTCCTCGGCAGCGCCCTCCTCAACGTGCTGGTCACCGACGACGGCCGGGTGTTCGCCGGTGCCGTGCCGCTGAACGTTCTGCAGGACGCAGCAGCGAACCGGTGACCGTCGCCGGAACCGGTCTGGCCATAGAAACCCGCGGGCTCAGCAAACGCTTCGGGCACCAGGACGCCGTCGACGACGTCGACCTCACGGTTCCCGCGGGCACCGTTTTCGGCTTTCTCGGGCCGAACGGGTCGGGAAAGACCACGACGATCCGCATGCTGCTCGGCCTTGCGAGCGCGACCCGGGGCGAGGCAACGGTGCTCGGTCAGGAGCTGCCCGGGGCACTCTCGTCGGTGCTGCCCCGCATCGGCGCCCTGGTCGAGGGACCCGCCTTCTACCCGTTCCTCTCGGGCACCGCCAACCTGATGCGGCTCGACTCCGCCGACAGGTACGCCTCCGGGTCGACCCGGCGTTCCCGGGTGGACGCGGCCCTCGACCGGGTCGGGCTCACCCACGCCGCCGGCAAACGGGTGAAGGCGTACTCGCTCGGCATGAAGCAGCGGCTCGGTCTCGCCAGCGCCCTGCTGTCGCCCCGTGAGCTGCTCGTGCTCGACGAGCCCACGAACGGGCTCGACCCGCAGGGAACCAGGGAGGTGCGCAACCTCATCCGCTCCTTCGCCGACGACGGCGCGACGGTGTTCGTCTCGAGCCACCTGCTCTCCGAGGTGGAGCAGATGTGCACCCACGCCGCCATCATGAGCGCCGGTCGACTCGTGGCGCAGGGCGGACTGGACGAACTTCGGCGCGTGGGCGACGCGCATGTCACCGTAGTGACGCCTGACGCGGAGCGTGCGCGCCGACGCCTCGCCGCCTTCGGTTTCGTGACGGATGAACCAGCCGAGGGCAGCGGCCGGGTGCGGGCGACCGTGGCCGTCGAGGCGGCCGCGGCTCCCGAGTCCATCGTCGCCGCCCTCGTCGCCGACGGGGTTCGTGTGCGCGGCTTCACCGTCGAGCAGGTCACCCTCGAGGAGCGCTTCGTGGCGCTCACGGGGGAGGGGTTCGATGTCGTCCGCTGAACCCGGCCCGGCCCGGGCCATCGGCGAGCGGGCGCCGCTCGGTTCGCCGTCCGGTGAGGGGGAGTCGCGGCATCCGTCGCTGGGAATCTCGTTGCTCGTCTCCGAGCTGAGCGTGATCTACCGGCGCCCGCGCACCTGGGCGCTGCTCGCAGCTCTCGCGGCCGTTCCGATTCTCATCGCCGTCGCGGTGCGGCTCACCGACGACGGCCCGCAGCCGGGTCGCGGCCCGCCGTTTCTCGACAGCATCACCAACAACGGGCTGTTCGTCGGTTTCACCGCGCTCGTGGTGTGCATTCCGCTGTTCCTGCCGCTCACCGTCGGCGTCGTCGCAGGCGACACCATCGCCGGGGAGGCGGGCCACGGCACGCTGCGCTACCTGCTGATCGTGCCCGCGGGTCGGGTGCGGCTGTTGCTCGTGAAGTACGTCGGCGCGGCGATCTTCTGCCTCAGCGCCACCCTCACGATCGTGCTCGCCGGCACCGTGATCGGATTCGCGCTGTTCCCCCTGGGAGACGTCACTCTGCTTTCGGGCGACACCATCGGGCCCGGGGAGTCGACCCTGCGGCTGCTGCTTGTGGCGGGCTACGTCACGGTGTCGCTGCTCGGCCTCTCGGCGGTCGGCCTCTTCATCTCGACCCTGACCGACGTTCCGGTGGGGGCGATGGCCGCCACGATCGTGATCGCGGTCGCGTCGCAGGTGGTGGGCGCGCTGCCGCAGCTCGCGTGGCTGCACCCGTGGCTGCTCAGCAACCACTGGCTCGGTTTCGGCGACCTGCTGCGCCAGCCGATCTCGTGGGATTCGTTCGGGGCGAACGCGCTGCTGCAACTCGGCTACATCGCCCTGTTCGGCGCTCTCGCCTACGGGCGCTTCACCACGAAGGACGTGCTCTCCTAGAGCAGACCCGCGCCGCCGACCACGCGGCGTGCCCGCGGGCCGGGCCGGGCCGAGGGGCAAGCTTCTGCGCGCTAAACCGGTCTGGGGGGACCGATCCTTGCACCGCCGCTTGACGCACAGCACAGAGGGGCAAGCTTTGGTCCTCCGCAGCGAGTGCGAACGACCGAAGCTTGCCCCCGGCACGTGAAGACGTGAGACAGGCGGGGCTAGACCTCGTAGTCCATGTCGCGCGTCTCCTTGCTGATGAACAGCGCAACGAGGGTGATCACGGCGGCGGCGCTGAGGTACAGGCCGACGAGCACGGGGCCGTCGGCCTTGCCGAGCAGCCAGAGGGCGATCGCCGGCGCCAGGGCGGCACCGATGATGCTCGCCACGTTGTAGCTGATCGCGCTGCCGGTGTAGCGCACGTTCGTCGGGAACAGCTCGGGCAGCACGGCGCCCATCGGCCCGAAGGTCAGGCCCATGAGGGTGAAGCCGAGGATGAGCAGCGTCATGACGCCGGCCGTTCCCGCTCCGAAGAGCGGCACGAACAGCGCACCGAAGATGATGATGCCGATCGTGGTGAGGATGAGCGTCTTGCGGCGGCCGAACTTCTCGGCGAGGGGGCCAGCGGCGAGCGTGAAGATGCCGAAGAACACGCAGCCGATGATGAGCATCACGAGGAAGTCGTTGCGCGTGTAGCCGAGGCCCGCGACGAAGGTGTCTGCGTTGAAGGGCTTGCCTGCCTTCTCGGCGGCAGCGGCGGCGACCTCGGCGGTCTTCGCGGTCGTGCCGTAGCTGAGCGTGAACGCCGTCATGAGGTAGAACAGCACGTAGGTGGCGAGCATGATGAACGTGCCGAGGATGAGCGGACGCCACGAGGTCGTCAGCACGCGGGCGAGGGGCAGCTTGACCACTTCGCCGCGTTCCACGACCTTGGTGAAGGCCGGCGTCTCGACCAGCTTGAGTCGAACGTAGAGCCCGATGATCACGAGCACCGCCGAGGCGATGAACGGCACGCGCCAACCCCAGGCGAGGAAGTCCTCCTGGGAGAGCCGGAGGGAGAGAATGAGGAAGACGCCATTGGCGATGATGAAGCCGATCGGGGCGCCGAGCTGCGGGAAGGTGCCGTAGATGGCGCGCTTGCCCGTCGGGGCGTTCTCCGTCGCGAGCAGCGCCGCGCCGCTCCACTCTCCGCCGAGGCCGATGCCCTGGCAGAAGCGCATGAGCACGAGCAGGGCGGGTGCGAGAACGTGCCAGCCGGGTGTCAGCGCGGTCGGCAGGATGCCGATGATGAACGTCGCGATTCCCATGGTGAGCAGCGAGGCGACGAGCGTGCCCTTGCGGCCGATGCGGTCACCGAAGTGGCCGAACAGGATCGAGCCGATCGGGCGGGCGATGAACGCGACACCGAAGGCGGCGAACGACGCGAGCTGGGCCGCCACGGCGTTGTCGTTCGGAAAGAACAAAATCGGGAACACGAGAACGGCCGCCGTCGCGTACACGTAGAAGTCGTAGAACTCGATGGAGGTTCCGATGAGACTCGCGAGAATGACGCGCGAACGCGGATTGACGGGAACGGATGCTGACGTGGCGGTTGCGTCTACTTGAGACATGAAAATGGGGCTCCGAAAACGAATGGAGGGACGCGGGAAGGCGCGAGTAGCGCACACAGGTGGGGCCGCTTGTAGCAGCCTGTATACCCTACGCCTGTGCGCAGAGCAGTGCGGTCAGCTCGACGAGGCCGTGAATGATGGCGACTCCGGATGCCTCG
This sequence comes from Microbacteriaceae bacterium, assembly GCA_025463665.1. Lineage (GTDB taxonomy): Bacteria > Actinomycetota > Actinomycetes > Actinomycetales > Microbacteriaceae > Conyzicola. Next base: position 2,453 of record JAODAY010000278.1, on the reverse strand, counting down.
GCTCTCGCCCGCTCGTCGTGGGTGGCCGCGTGCCGGCGGTCGAGCCACACGCCCGTGAGCCCGGCGTCGGCGGCACCGATCGCGTCCGTCTCCAGGCGGTCGCCGACGTACACGGCCTCGGAAGGATCGACGCCGAAAAGCCGCGCCGCCTCCGCGAAGATGCGCGGGTCGGGCTTGGCGACCCCGAGGTCGCCGCTCGCGACGGTGTGTTCGACGCGGTCGGCGAGCCCCGTGGCATCCAGCTTCGCCTGCTGGAACGGCAGCTCGGCGTTCGTGACGATGCCGAAGCGCACGCCGGGAATCTCGGCGGCGAGGCTGTCGAGGCAGGGGAGCGCGTCGTCGAACAGCAGCCAGGCGCGCTCGTACTCGATGAGGTAGCGGCCGAACCACTCGTCGGCGGCCGCGTCGCTCGAGAGGTCGATCGCGTAGGGCTCGACGAAGCCGCGCGCGCGGTGACGGCGCTGTTCGCGGTAGTCCAGCTCGCCGGCGAGGTAGCGGTGGTAGTGGTGTTCCTCGAGCGCCGACCAGCGGGCGAGTTCGACGGCGTCGTCGGCCGCGGCGAGGTCCCCGCCGTGCGACAGGCGGTAGGCCGCGACACCGCGTGCGACGGCTCGCGAATGGGCGAAGAGAGTGTCGTCGAGGTCGAAGAGCACGACCCGCACGGTCACAGCGGCCACCCCGCCTTCGGCTCCCGGGTGTCGGTGCTCAGCAGCGACGCGTGCCAGGCATCGACGCGGCGGGCGCGGTGCACCGTCGACTGCCGCAGCATGCCCTCGAACGTGAAGCCGCTGCGGTGCGCCACCGTCGCCGACGCGTGGTTTCCCACGAACGCCTCCCAGTGCACGCGCCTGAGGTCGAAGCCGGTGGGCGAGAGGGCGTAGTCGGTGATGGCGTGCACCGCCTCGGTCATGTAGCCGAGGCCGCGGTGTTCCGCGCCGAGCCAGTAGCCGATCGTGGCGGAGGCCAGCGGCTCGTGACGCAACTCGATCACGCCGAGCATCGCGCGGCCCGAACGGATGCTCCACAGCGTCAGCTCGGTGGAATTCGCGGCGCTCGCGGCGTAGGTGCCGGTGAAGTACTCCGCGTCGGGCAAGCCGTAGGGGTCGGGGGTGTGCACCCAGCGGTGGATCTCCGGGTCCTGGCAGTACCGGTAGATCGCCCCGGCGTCGGACGGCAGGATCGAGTCGAGCGTCAGACGCTCGGTGTCGATCCGTGGCGTTCTCATGCGCGGGGGAGGAAGCCGATGCGGTCGTACACGGTCGCGAGCGTGGCGTCGGCGATCCCGGCGGCGCGGTCGGCGTTGCGGGCGAGAATGCGGTCGAGCTCGGCCGGGTCGTCGAGCAGCTCGAGTGCCCGGGCCCGGATCGGGCCGAACGTCTCCACGACCACCTCGGCGAGGCCCTTCTTGAAGTCGCCGTAGCCGTGCCCCTCGTATTCCGCCTCGACCGAGGCGATCGTGCGGCCCGCGAGCACCGAGTAGATCGTGAGCAGGTTCGAGATGCCCGGCTTGCCCGCGACGTCGTAGCGCACTACGCCGTCACTGTCGGTCGTGGCGGACTTGATCTTCTTCGCGCTCTTGCTCGGCTCGTCGAGGAGCCAGATGACGCCCTTGTCGGTCGAGGCCGACTTGCTCATCTTGTTGCCCGGCTCCTGCAGGTCGTAGACCTTCGCGGTCGCCTTCTGGATCTGCGCCTCGGGAACGACGAAGGTGTCGCCGAACCTGGCGTTGAAGCGCGTCGCGAGGTCGCGCGTGAGCTCGACATGCTGGCGCTGGTCTTCACCCACGGGCACGACCTCCGCGTTGTAGAGCAGGATGTCGGCCGCCATGAGTGTCGGGTAGGCGAAAAGGCCGACGGTCGTGGCATCCGTGCCGTGCCTCGACGACTTGTCTTTGAACTGGGTCATGCGGCTCGCCTCACCGAAGCCGGTGAGGGTGTTGAGCACCCAGGCGAGCTGCGGGTGCGCGGCGACGTGGGACTGCACGAACAGCGTCGACAGCTCGGGGTCGATGCCCGCGGCGATGTACTGGGCGGCGGTGCGTCGTGTCGCCTCGCGCAGCTCGGTCGGGTCCTGTGCCACCGTGATGGCGTGCAGGTCGACGACGCAGAAGATGGCATCGTGGCTGACCTGCATCTGCTTCCACTGCAGCAGCGCGCCGATGTAGTTGCCGATCTGGAGCGATTCGGCGGACGGCTGCATGCCGGAGAAGAGTCGGGGCTGAGAGGTCATGGGTCCAGTCTTTCAGACGATGGCAGAGATCAAGCCCGCCGGGCGTGACACCGGGCGTGACACCGGGCGTGACACCGGGCGACGGATGCCGCGGGGCTAGACGTTGTAGTCGACGACGACGGGAGCGTGGTCGCTCCAGCGCTGGTCCCACGCGCCCGCACGGTCGATCGAGTAGTTCGTCACCGTGGCGGCCAGTGCGGGAGTTGCCACCTGATAGTCGAGAC
>JAODAY010000231.1 GCA_025463665.1 Microbacteriaceae bacterium | reverse complement strand
CGGAGCCCATGACGGCCTCGGGGTCCACGCACGCGGTCAACGACACGGTGATCGTGAGGGCGAGAGCCGCGGCCGCGATCCGACGAGCCGCGCGAGAGTCCATGGCAACAATCATTCCACGCTGCGGGCCGCTGCATTTCACCGGTGCCGATCGAGCATCGAGGGGCGGATGCCGCGGCATCCGCCCCTCGGATCTTGCCGTGTGTGGTTCCTAGAGCAGGTCGTTCTCGGTGAGCCACTGCGTGGCGATGTCGTCGGCCGACATCTCGTCGACGGTGCTCTGCACGTTGAGCGCAACGAGTCCCTCGGGCGTGAGCTTGGCACTCACCGCGTTGATGACGTCGGCGACGTCGTCTGCGATCGTCTCGTTCACGATGGGCACGACGTTGGAAGCCAGGAACAGGCCCTCCGGGTCGTCGAGGGTGACGAGGTCGTTCGTCTCGATGAGCGGGTCGGCGCTGAAGACGTTGGCGAGGTTGACCTCACCCGCGACGAGCGACTCGACGGTGGTCTCGCCGGTGGCGCTGAACGCGACATCGACTCCGTAGACGTTCTTCAGACCGGTCGGGCCGTATGCGCGCTTCTCGAGTTCGGGGAGCCCGCCCAGCACGAGCGGTTCGGTGACCTTGCTCAGGTCGGCGAGGGACCTCACGTCGTACTTGCTGGCGAAGTCGGCGGTGACGTTGTACGAGTCCTGGTCGGTCGCGGGCGCCTGGTCGAGAACCGTGAGGCCGTCGGGCAGCGCGTCGGCAAGCTCGGCGTAGACGTCGTCGCTCGCGGTCGCCGTCGTCTTCGGCTCGAAGAACTGCAGAAGGTTGCCGGTGTACTCGGGGAAGAGGTCGATCTCGCCGTTCTCGATCGACGGCATGTATGCGTCACGCTGGCCGATCTGGAAGTTGCGCTCGACCTCGAAGTCGGCGTTCTCGAGCGCCTGCGCGTAGATCTCGGCAATGATCTCGTTCGAATAGTAGGCCTGCGACCCGACGACGATGGCGTCGGACGCCGTGTCTCCCCCCGTGGAGGAGTCCAGCGGGTCACTCGATGCGCACCCTGACAGGGCCAATGACGCCCCGACCATGGCTGCGCCTGCGGCGAGCCAGCCCTTGTTCCTAGCTGTGGACATTGTTTTCTCTTTTCGTGATTGTCGGTACTGACGGCGCGGGTGATACCGCTGCCGTGCGAGGCCGCGAGGGCCTGGCACGGTCGATTGTGGTTCGGCCCGCGGCGACGCCACGCGGCACGAGGAGGCGCTGCAGTCCCGCGAAGGCACCATCGATGGCGAGCGCAAGCGCGACGATGACGATGGCGGCACCGAGCATCGGCGCGAATTCGCGGAGCGCGAGGCCCCTGATGATGTAGAGCCCGACCCCGCCGAGGCCGATGTACGCGGCGAGGGTGACGGTCGCGACGACCTGCAGGGCGGCCGAGCGGATGCCGCCCACCAGCAGCGGCAGGCCGAGCGGCACTTCGACCTTCCAGAGGATCTGCCACTCGGTCATGCCGACAGCGCGGGCGGCGTCGATGACGCGGCGATCGATCGCTTCGAGCCCGGAGTACGCTCCCGCGAGAATCGACGGGATCGCGAGCAGCACGAAGGCGGTGAAGGCGGCGAGGGGCCGCTGCGTGACCCCGATCACGAGAACGAGCAGCAGGATGAGCCCGAAGGAGGGCAGGGCCCTGGCCGCTCCGGCGAGCCCAATCGCGAGCGACCTGCCCGTGCCGGTGTGGCCGATGAGGTAGCCGAGGGGGATCGCGATGAGGGCGGCGACGAGCACGGAGACGAAGGTGAAGAACAGGTGTTCGCCGATGCGCGCGGGCAGCGAGTCGGCGCCGGCGTACTGTTCCGGCGCGACGAGCCAGGCGATGGCGTCGAGGAAGAGGTTCACGCGCGAGCCTCCTCGACCGCGGGCCGGGCTGCGGCGACCCGGGGCGCTCGGGTCCACGGCATGAGCACCCGCCCGAGCAGCACGAGGAGGTAGTCGACGGCGAGGGCGATCAGCACGACCATCACGACGCCCGAGAGAATCTCCGGCACGATCCGCCGCTGGTAGCCGTTGGTGAACAGGTAGCCGAGGCTCTGCACGCCGATGAGGGTGCCCACGGTCACGAGGCTGATCGTCGAGACCGCCGTCACGCGGAGACCTGCGAGCACGACGGGACCCGCGAGGGGAAATTCCACCGCCCAGAAGCGACGCCAGCCGCCGTAGCCGATGGCTGTCGCGGACTGCCTGACGTCGGGGTCGACCGAGTCGAGGGCGTCGGCCACCGATCGGGCCATGATCGCGACGGCGTAGATGGTGAGGGCGATGATGAGGTTCGCCGAACTCAGCACGCTGATGCCGATCACCGTCGGCAGGAGCACGAGCAGCACGAGCGAGGGGATCGTATAGAGCAGTCCGACGACGCCGAGGAGAGATCCGCGGGTGCGGGGAAAGCGGAAGGCGACCCAGCCCACGGGGATCGCGATGAGGAAGCCGAGCACGATCGGGGGCACGCTCAGCGCGAGGTGCTCAAGACTCAACTCGAGTATGAGGTCGAGGTTGTCGAGCAACCAGTTCACGGTGCATCCGCTCGATCGACGAGCACGCCGGCGGCTCGCCCCTCGGCGTCGATGAGCACGCGTCCGTTCGCGGTCTCGACGATGGAGAGGGCGCGTTTTCCGCGGTCAGCACCGACGAAGGATGCCACGAAATCGCTCGCCGGATTGGCGAGGATCTCGGCGGGCGTGCCGATCTGCGCGATCCGAGCGCCCTTCTCGAGGATGACGACCTGGTCTCCGAGGAGGAAGGCCTCATCGATGTCGTGCGTGACGAAGACGACCGTCTTGTCGAGGTCGCGCTGCAGACGCAGGGTCTCCTGCTGCAGCTCCGAGCGCACGATGGGATCGACGGCGCCGAAGGGCTCGTCCATGAGCAGGATGTTCGGGTCGGCGGCGAGGCCACGGGCAACCCCCACGCGCTGCTGCTGGCCGCCGGAGAGCTGGCTCGGGTAGCGATCGGCGAGCTCGCGCGAGAGACCGACGGTGTCGAGCAGTTCGAGCGCCCGGTCACGGGCCGCCTTCTTCGGCACCCCGCTCAGCATCGGCACCGTTGCGATGTTGTCGACGACCTTGAAGTGGGGCATCAGCCCGGAGTTCTGCATGACGTAGCCGATTCGACGACGCAGCGTTACCGGCTCGACCGCCTGGACGTCCTCGTCGTCGATGGCGACGGTGCCGGAGGACGGGTCCACCATGCGGTTGATCATCCGCAGGAGGGTCGTCTTGCCACTGCCCGACGATCCCACGAGGACGGTCGCCTTACCCGTGGGCAGCACGTGGCTGAAGTCGTGGACGGCCACGGTACCGTCCGGGAACTGCTTCGACACCGAGCGGAACTCGATCATGTTCTGCGGCTCATTCCTCGTGGCTACCCACGGATCGACACGCGCCAGACGAGCGGCTCTCGCCTCTAGCTAACCATCATTCGGATAAAACGCTATTCGGAGCGGAAGTCATTCCCGATTGCACGATTGCGGTCGGCCTTATCCCCTGAGACAAGAAATCCCCAGACCACCGTTCGGTGTCTGGGGCTCATCTCGAGTCGCTCAGCCCTTGGTCGGTTCGCCGAAATGCGGCGTGAGCAGCGAGGCGACGATGTCGCGACCGGCGTCGAGAAACTGGCGGTCGCCCTCGGGGTCGCGGGCGAATGCGCGAGAGGCGAGCGCATCGGAGACCTCGATCGCGGTCTCCAGGGCGAACCGCACCTTCGCGTTGTCTGGCACGCCGAACCGGGAGACGAGCCCCTCGAGCAGCGCGGTCGCCAGGAGCGACTTGTATGGCGAGTCGGTCGGCGTGGGGCGAAGGTCGATCACGTCGCCGACACGGAGCGACCTGAAGCCGGGCTCGTCACGGAACGCCTGGTCGAGGGTGTCGAGACACGCACTGAGGGCCGTGAACCAGTCGCCGTGCTCTTCGCTGAACACCTCGCCCATGACGCTCGCCATGACGCGCTCGAGATTACGGGCCCCGAGCGCCTGCAACACCGCAATGCGGTCGGGAAAGTAGCGGTACACGGTGCCGATGGAGGCTCCCGCGCGTTCGGCAACCATCGCGGTGGTGAGCCGCTCGTATCCGATCTCATCGACTACGGCTGCAGCGGCGTCCATCAGCGCGGCAAGTCTCGCCGTGCTTCTGGCCTGCACCGGCTCGTTGCGGAGAGAGACCTGTCCGGGATTTGCTGCTTCTACAACGCCTGGTGTCGACAATTTGTCTCCTCTTATCGATTAGACCGTTATCGTATCGCCACCCCCATTGTGGTGGTAGAACGAATCTCATTATTTGGCGTAAATTTTTCATCAAATTATTGAGCGGCGTGTTAAATATAATTCAGTTCGACTGAGTGCCTCCTGAGCCGTGCCGCGGGGGAATGGGTCGGGCCCGGTTCGGCATGTCAGACTTGCACCATGGCCCGGTCACGAAGAGCGCTCGCTGGGCGGAACACTGTTCCCGCTGGAGCCCCGCAAATCCTCCATCTAGCGGCACGCATGGAAGATTCGGTGCACGAGTGGCGCGAGGTGCGCGGTCGCAAGCGGGGCCTCAAGACCACGATCATTCCCTACTCGGGCTACGGCTCGGCGGGCTGGATCCGCGTGCTCTGCCGGGTCGTACTCACGCGCGGCGACGAGGCGAGCCAGCGCGTGGCCAAGGTGCGCGGCTGGCGCAGCTTCTTCAGCATCCCCGTCGACGACGTCGCGGTAACGATCCTCGCCGGCGGCGTCGAGCATCGCGTGCTGGCCGACCGTGGCGGAGTGGTCGACACGAGAATCTCGGTCGAACTCACCCCAGGCTGGCACGAGATCACGATCGAGGCGGATGACACGGAGCCGGTGATCGCGCCCATTTTCGTTATCGACCCCGCCCAGCGGTTCGGCATCATCTCCGACATCGACGACACTGTCATGGTCACGGCACTCCCTCGACCCTTCCTTGCGGCATGGAACACGTTCGTCATCGACGAGCACGCGCGCCGCCCGGTGACCGGGATGGCCGTGATGTACGAGAGAATCCTGCGCGCTCGCGAGGGCGCTCCCGTCATCTACCTCTCGACCGGCGCCTGGAATGTGGCCCCCACGCTCACCCGTTTTCTCGAACGCAACCTCTACCCGGCCGGTCCACTCCTTCTCACCGACTGGGGACCCACCCACGACCGGTGGTTCCGCAGCGGACGCGACCACAAGGCGACGAGCCTCGAGCGTCTCGCGCAGGAGCTGCCGGGAATGCGCTGGCTTCTCGTCGGCGACGACGGGCAGCATGACGAGGAGCTGTACGGCGACTTCGCGACCGCACACCCAGAAAATGTCGCCGCTGTCGCGATCCGCCAGCTGTCGGCGAGCGAGGCGGTTCTCGCGGGCGGGCGCAGCAGGGCCGCCGATGCGAGCTCCGGCACGGGAGCCACCTGGGTCTACTCCCCCGACGGTGCAGGGCTGCTCGAGCAGCTCAACGACGACGGAATCCTCGACCCAGAGGCGCGCTAGCCTCTCCCGGAACGCACCGAACACGCGAGCGCCGCAGCACCAGCTGAGCCGCGAGATGCGATCATGGCGGAATGGCTATGCGCGTCGAAGATTATGCCCTCATCGGTGACTGTCACACGGGCGCGCTCGTCGGCCTCGACGGCAGCATCGACTGGTTGTGTCTGCCGCGCTTCGACGCCGCCTCGACGTTCGGTGCCCTGCTCGGAACCGAGGATCACGGTCGCTGGCTCGTCGCACCCGCCGCCTCGCTCGACGGCACGAGCGGGGTGAGCAGTTCCCGCGCTTACGTGGAGGACACCTTCACGCTCGTGACCCGCTGGGTTACTCCCACCGGCGAGGTCGACGTCATCGACCTGATGCCCTATGGCGACCGCCGCGCCGACGTCATCCGCCGCATCGTCGGAGTGAGCGGGTCGGTCGCAATGCACCAAGACCTGCGCATCCGAGTCGACTACGGCGCCGCGATGCCCTGGATCCGCCAGAGCCCCGACGCCGGGCCCAACGCCGTCATCGCCGTCGCCGGCCCGGACGCCATCGTGGTGCGGGGGCCCGAGCTGCACGCGGCCGACCACGCCCATGTCTCCGACTTCGTGGTCGGCGCAGGCGAGTCCGTCGACATCACCCTCACCTGGTACCCGGCGCACCGCCCGCCTCCCGCCCAGCTCAATGTGAGCAGCCGCATCCGTGAAACCGAACGGTGGTGGAAGCGCTGGGCCTCGGCCGCGACATCCGCGACACCGTACTCCGACGCGGTGCGTCGCTCGCTCCTCGTGCTGCGCGCGCTCACGCACGAGGACACCGGCGGCATCGTCGCCGCCGCGACGACCAGCGTGCCGGAGGAGTTCGAGGGTTCGCGCAACTGGGACTACCGCTACGTCTGGCTGCGCGACGCGTCGCTCACGCTGCACGTTCTGCTCGACCACGGATTCGAGGTGGAGGCGGATCCGTGGCGCAACTGGCTGCTGCGCGCGATCGCCGGCGACCCGGGAGACGTGCAGATCATGTACGGCCTCTCCGGCGAGCGTCGTCTCATGGAGTTCGAGCTCGACAGCCTCCCCGGCTACGACGGCGCCTCTCCCGTGCGTGTTGGCAACGGCGCATACACGCAGTACCAGGGCGACGTGTTCGGCGAGGTCATGATCGCGCTGCAGCGCGCCCGCGAGCTGGGAGGAGAGGAGAAGGACTTCTCCTGGCCCCTGCAGCGTGCGCTCATGTCGTTTGTGGAGGAGAACTGGCAGCGTCCAGACAACGGCATCTGGGAGATCCGCGGGCCACTTCGCCACTTCACCCACTCCCGCGTGGCACTCTGGGCCGCTTTCGACTGCGCCGCGCGGGCGGTGCGGGACTTCGACCTCTCAGGGCCCGTCGAACGGTGGGAAACAATGCGCGACCTCGTGGCCGAGGAGATAGAACGCGAGGGTTTCGACCCCGTGCGCGGCACGTACACGCAGTACTACGGCGGGTCGAGCGTGGACGCATCGCTCCTGCAGCTCGTCGAGATGGGGTACATCGAGGCGACTGACCCCCGCATGCTCGGCACGGTCGCCGCCATCGAGGAGGACCTGCTCGAGGACGGCCTCCTGCTCCGCTACCGCACCGACAGCGGCGTCGACGGACTGCCGAGCGGCGAGAACCCGTTCCTCGCCTGCTCCTTCTGGCTCGTCGAGCAGTACGCGGCATCCAATCGGCTGACGGATGCCACGGCGCTCATGGACCGCCTCGTGGGGTATTGCAACGACGTGGGGCTACTGAGCGAGGAATACGACGTGCGCGGCGGCCGGCAGGCGGGCAACACCCCTCAGGCGTTCTCGCACCTCGCCCTCGTGCGTGCCGCCGATGCCATCGGCCGGGCCATGGCGGGCGACCGCGCCCCGTCTGACCGCCTGCACTCGAGGGCTGGCACGGAGTGACCGCCGCGGCATACTGGATCGATGACCGGCTCCTTCACGGCGAACAGGCGACGCATCACGGCGCTGCGAGTCGCCGCGCAGCGCATCGGCGCGCGGCGGGACGGCGCGGCATCCGCTGACCCGGCGGGAACCGTGCAGCACCTGCTCGCGATGCAGGCACAGGACTTCGCCGGGGCGAAGTGGGGCGTCGGCTTGCGCACGCGTGACGCGACGGATGCCTCGATTGTGGCTGCCCTCGCTGACGGCTCGATCGTGCGGTCGTGGCCCATGCGCGGCACGCTGCATTTCGTTCCGCCAGAGGATCTGCGCTGGATGCTCTCGCTCACCGCGCCGAGGATGATCCGTTCCACGGAGACCCGCAAGCAGCAGCTCGGGCTCAGCGCCGTCGACCTCGAGCGCGCGGACGCGGTAGCGGTCGAGAGCCTCGCCGGCGGGCGTGCGCTCACGCGCGCCGATCTTCTCGCCCGCTTCGACGACGGCGGGATCTCCGTCGCAGGCCAGCGGGGTTACCACCTGCTCGCACACCTCGGGGTGACCCAGCGCATTGTCTTCGGTCCGGTGGTCGGCACGCAGCAGAGCTTCGTACTTCTCGACGACTGGGTGCCCACTCCGCGTCTGCTCGAGCGCGAGGAGGCCCTCGGCGAGTTCGCCGCCCGATACTTCATCGGTCACGGCCCGGCGACGGTGCGGGACTTTGCGTGGTGGTCGTCGCTCACCCTCACCAACGCGCGCACCGGGCTCGCCGTCGCACGCGACAGGCTGGCGCACCTCGAGGTAGACGGAGCCGACTACTATCTGGCACCCGGGCTCGAGCCCGCGGCACCCGGCACTCACGCGCTGCCGGGCTTCGACGAGTTTCTGCTGGGCTACCAGGTGCGCGATGCGGCGCTCGCGCCGGAGCAGGCGACACTCGTGGTGCCGGGAAAGAACGGCATGTTCTTCTACACGATCGTCGTCGACGGGGAGGTCGTCGGCACCTGGCGACGCACGATGACGCGCGCCGGGGTGCACATCGAGGCGAACCCGTTCGAGCCGCTCGGGCGGGCCACGAAGGCGGCCTTCGACCGGGCCATCACCGACTACGCGGGGTTCCTCCAGCTCCCACGTGCGCCGGAGTGAGCCAGGCGCGCTCGCACCGGCGTGAAACAGCGCTAGTTCGTGGTGTCGAGCCAGGTGAGCGAGGCGAAGTCCTCGGCCGTGAGTCCGAACCTCTCGGAGCCGCGCGCCACGACGCTGCGCAGCTCGTGGACCTCGACGCCCTCCCGCACAAGGAGGTCGATTCCGGCCGGCGTCGCGAGCGTCTTCTGAAAACGAACGGCGATCACCGTCTTCGCCTCGTTCATGCCGCTCACCGTCCACCTGCTCGGGAGCAGGGCAAGCAGTCCACGGCCGCGCCAGACGAATCCGTCGCCGGTCCACTTGTCGGCGCCGACGATGTGCTTCTCGACGGCCGCAGCGGTGAAATAGCTCACGTCGTCGCGCAGCACGAGGGGGTTCTCGGAGCGCAGCTCGTAAGTGAATCGCGGGCTCGTGCGATCCCTCGAGAGCCACATCGGGTAGTTGGTGGCTCTCACGTTCCATGAACCGGGGAGGATCGTGGCGAGTTCGCTGGGTTGCGCGGCGTCTGGCATCCGCTAACGCTATCGGTTCGCGCCGCCCGCGGCGGGAGCGCCACTCCCTCGCCCGAGCCGGCCGCCACGTGCGGCGCCGCACAGAGCCGGGCGCCCGCCCGCCGGGCCGCCAATGACGTGGCTCCCAATAGCATTGCGGCTATGAACCGCGCCGCACCACCGCTGCCGATCGCCCTCGCGCTCTCGACCCACCCCGGCCCGACCCTCGTCGTCTCCGCGGTCACGGCCGTGCTCGCCGTGAGCGCGGGCCTCGAGGCCTGGCGCGTCGCGCTCGTGAGTGTCGCGGTCCTCGTCGGCCAGCTCTCGGTCGGATTGTCGAACGACTGGCTCGACGCGGGCCGCGATGCCGCCGTGGGCAGGCTTGACAAGCCGGTCGCCCGTGGCTGGGTCGCGGCCGACACCGTGCGCGCCGCCGCCTTCGCGACGGCGGCGCTCGCGGTACTGCTCACTCTGCCGCTCGGCGTGGCGGCGACCGCCGCGCACACGGCGTTCATCCTCTCCGCGTGGGCATACAACGTGTGGCTCAAGAGAACGCCGCTGTCGGTCGCGCCCTACGTTCTGAGCTTCGGGCTGCTGCCCGCGATCGTGACCCTCTCGGCGAGAGACGCGCACCTGGCCCCCTGGTGGGCGGTCGGGGCGGGCGCCCTGCTGGGTGTCGCTGCGCATTTCGCGAATGTGCTCCCCGACATAGCGGATGACACGGCCACCGGCATCTCGGGGCTCCCCCATCGCGTGGGTGCCAGGGTGTCGGGCGTCGTCATCGCCGTGGCTCTCGCCGCGGCATCCGTTCTCGTGGTCGTCGGGCCGCTCGCGTTCGCCTCGCCGCTCGCGGACGCCGGGCGGAACCCGGCATCCGCGCCGGGCGGCGCGCCCGACCTCGTGCGCTGGGCCGGCCTTGCCCTCGCACTCGCCGCGGCGGTCGCGTGCGCGGTGCTCGCGCTGA
>JAODAY010000196.1 GCA_025463665.1 Microbacteriaceae bacterium | reverse complement strand
CAAAGTGCAGTATGCTGCACTCATGGAAGATGGAACCGCCGACCTGACCTCGGCGATCGGCGATCGGGTGCGGCGAGAACGCCAATCGCGCAGCTGGACGCTGGATCAGCTCGCGACGGCGTCCGATGTGAGCCGGCGCATGGTCGTGAACATCGAGCAGGGCAGCGTCAATCCCAGCATCGGCACTCTGCTGCGGCTGGCTGGCGCCCTCGGGGTGGGCTTGCCTGCCCTGGTCGAGCCGCCGAGATCGGCCCCGATGGCGGTTACCCGGCGCGGCGAATCTGCGGCCCTGTGGACGAGCCCTGCCGGTGGCCGGGCACTGCTCGTCGCGTCGGCCGGTCGACCGGATGCCACCGAACTCTGGGACTGGACGCTCGCCCCGGGCGACCTGCACACGAGTGAGGCACACGCCCCGGGCACTCGCGAGCTGCTGCACGTGCTCGAGGGGGCCGTCACCGTCGAATCGGGGCAGCATGCCACCGTGCTCGAGCCGGGTGATGCCGTGGCCTTCGCCGGCGATGTCGCGCACTCCTACTCAAACGCGGGCGGTGGCCCGGCACGGTTCTCGCTCGCCGTGTTCGAACCGGGCGTTGCATCCTCGCCTCTCGAACGGAGCTCCATCTCGTGACCCGACCGGCAGTTCCGATGAGACTCTCGACTGCAGGGAGCGCAGTCCCGCCGTGGGCGCTCGCGGTCGCGGCGATGTTGTCGGTGCAGCTGGGCTCCGCGCTCTCCGTCGACCTCATCGACACGGTCGGGCCCGCCGGCACGGCCTGGCTGCGCCTCAGCGTCGGGGCGGTCATCTTCCTGGCCATCGTCCGGCCCCCGTTCCGCTCGGTACGCCGACAAGACGTGATTCCTCTCCTCGGGCTGGGAGTCGCGACCGGACTGGTGACGATTGCGTTTCTCTCCGCCATTCAACACATCCCACTCGGCACGGCCGTGGCCATCGAGTTCCTCGGCCCCCTGACCGTCGCGGCGGTTCGAAGCTCCCACCGCACGGCACTCGCCTGGCCGTCGCTCGCCCTGGCGGGTGTCGTCATTCTCACGGAGCCGTGGCTCGGGCGGGTGAATCTCGCGGGTGTCGGCTTCGCCGTTCTCGCCGCCCTCGGCTGGGCCGTGTACATCGTGCTCACCCAGCGAATCGGGGACCAGTTCAGTGGGGTGGCAGCCCGGTCATTCACGGGGCCGATCGCGGCGGTCACCGCCGCGATCGTCGGCATTCCGCAGGCCGCGGGTCACCTGACCTGGGAGGTGCTGGTCGCCGCGGCAGGGCTCGCGGTCTTGTTACCCGTTCTGCCCTACGCGCTCGAAATGCTCGCCCTGCGCCGAATGACCGCCACCGCCTTCGGCACCCTCATGGCCCTCGAACCCGCCATCGGGGTGATCCTCGGGCTCCTGATCCTGCACCAGTCCATTTCCGTGCTCCAGGGCGTCGGCGTCGCACTCGTGGTCATGGCGGGCGCGGCGGCGCAACGCGACGGCCGGCGAACCGACGAGGCGCAAGCACCGTCGGTCGGCCCGGAAGTGCTCGGCTGAGACATCCGTCCGATCCCCATCGACCCGATCCCCATCGACAGTGGACCGTCCAAGCTGACCCGACGTTTGCTTGGGCGTCCTGAAGGAGGTAAGCGCCGAGTCACCCGCCGGCTTCACGCGCGACGGCCTCGAGTTGTGCGCGATACGAAGCCCATTCTTCCGGCGAGCGGTGGGAGATATTCGGGTCTCGCGGGCCATTGCCTATGGCCCCGTCGATCCACTCCCGCAGAATGTCGGCGTGCCCGGCGTGACGCGCCGCCTCGACGCACATGTGCACCAGGATGCGGTGCAGCGTCACCCGGCGGCGTTCGGGCGTCCACCACGGGACTTCGCCCACCGAGTCGAGCGCGAGTGCGTCGATCGAGGCGTCACTGTGCTGGGCCGAATACTCATAGAAATCGAGGATGTCGGCCCGGCTCGTCGGCGGTCGCCCGATGCAAGTCGTCTGTGTTTTCCATGCACGCCACTCTGCTGTGAACTACCGTGATGTGTGCATCTCACCTCACGCAAGGAGACTGATCATGGGTGTCATGGGAATCGGCGGGCTCTTCTTTCGCAGCCGCAATCCGGATGCGCGCGCCGCCTGGTATGCCGAGCACCTCGGCATCGCCGCCGGCCACGAAGGGATCTGGCAGCAGGAGGCCGGTGCCACGGTGTTCGCGCCGTTCCCCGCCGACAGCGATTATTTTGCGTCAGACCAGTCCTTCATGCTCAACCTCCGCGTCACCGGGCTGGATGAGCTCGCCGCGAAGCTTGACGCGGCGGGCATCCCCGTCGAGCGACGGCCCGAGTGGGACACTGCCGACTACGGCAACTTCGCCCGCATCCACGATCCGGAAGGCCTGCCGATCGAGCTGTGGGAGCCGCCGGCCTGAGCCTCGCGGCACGGGCGCCACAGTGGGTGACCGTGAGGTCCCGCGTCATCACCACTCGCGCCGCGGTCGGGCGGGCGGTCTGCACGAAGCTCTGCGCGCCGATCAGGCTATCCGTTCCGAGATAGAGGTCGTTCACCGGCCTCTGTTTCAGTGCGGTGTCGAACGGGTACGCCTCGATCACTCGGGCGCCGTTGGATGCCGCGTGCTCGACCCCCGCGTCGAGAAGCCGTTTCGCGACCCCGAGGCCACGAAACTGCCGCCGCACCACGAAGCAGCTGATCGCCCACACGCCTGGATCCTCCAGCGGCTCCGGGCTGCCTGCCGTCACGACCCTGCCCCGCAGCAGGGTCGGCAGGGCCACCCGCGGCCCGACGCGCACCCAGCCGACAGTTTCGTCGCCGACATAGGCGACGAGTCCTGGCGCGGGCGTCGAGGAGGCGATCTCGCTGCGGAGGAGCTCGCGACGCTCGTCGCGCGTGGCGGCGTCGAAGTCCGTGCGCGGAATAGTGAACCACTGGCACCAGCAGCTCGCGCCGTCGCCCCCGCCGGTGAGCGCATGCTCGATGTCGGCAAAGGGAACGGCCGAGGCGGCCTCGACTCGAATTGGCGGCACTCTCAGATCGTAGGAGTCCGGCTCGTGGGGCGAAACCCCGTATCCTCGCGAGCCTCTCCGCTACATCGGCGCGACAACGCACCGCTCGCCCGGAATCCCCATCTCGACGCTTGCCGGGTCGGCGGCGCCGGGGCGCCACTCGCGGTAGGAGCGGAAGGAGAGCGGCACCCCCTGCGCGACCGACAAGTCGGCGCTGTCCATCACCTGCAGGTGCAGGTGCGGCTGGGTCGAGTTCCCGGAATTGCACACTGGGCGATCGGCTGCTCGGCAGTGACCTCGTCGCCGATGCCGACCCGGATCGAGCCGGAAGGGCAGCGCCATGCGCAGTCTCCGCGCCGATGGTTCGGGAGGCGGCATCCACTCGGCCATCGTCGCAGTGTACGAGGCGCGAGGGCGGCGCGACAGGGGAGCGGCGCTCCCGGGGAACTCACAGCGAAATCTCGCGGCGAGGTGTGCACGCGATGCGTCGTTGCACTTAGTGTAAGTATGTGATTCCACCCCTCATCGTCGACCGGCGTGCGGTGCTCAAGGCCCGGCACCGTCAGGCGATTCTGGATGCCGCCGACTCGCTCATCCGCGAGCGGGGCAAGCCGCGCTTCAGCGTCGACGAACTCGCGCGCCGCGCCGACGTTTCCCGCCGCACCGTCTTCAACCACTTCTCCTCGCTCGACGACGTCATCATGACCTCCTGCACCCGCGTGCTCAGCGGCGTCGTGGACGACTTTCGCGCGGCGACGTCGGCGACAGCAGTCGCCGACGGCAGCACTGCGGCGCTGTTCGCCGACATCACTGCGGCCGTGCGTCACATCGACCTGCCCACCGTGGTCGCCTACCTCTGCGGCGTCTTGAGCGGGGATGGATACGACGCACGCTCGCAGCACCCGCTCGGCGACGTCTTCACCCGCGCGACAGACCAGATCACCATCGAGATCGCCGATCGCAACAGCGAGATCGACGAGTTCGAGGTCGCCGTGCTCGTCAGCTCCCTGATGAACGGCATCTCCGTCGTCTCCGCCCGGTGGATCGAGCGCACGGGCGCCTCGCTCGACGCGCCCTCCCGCGCGGTGTGGGACGAACTGCTCGACCGCCTCATCGCCACGATCCGCGTCGGCTACTCGGCGCCCACCTGACCCGCTCGTGCACCCCTGACCTCCCTTCCCGATGACGCGATGTGAGATCGATCACGTATCACCCGCCCACGACGAAAGAACCCGAGGAACATGGCATCCCTTCTCTACCGACTCGGTCGGTTCTCCGCCCGCCGAGCCTGGCTGGTCATCGTCGCCTGGCTGGCGATCCTCGCCCTCGCCGGCGGGGCGTTCGCCCTATTCGGCGGCGCGCTCAGCTCGGCCGTGAGCATCCCCGGCACCGCCACCCAGAAGGTGAGCGACGAACTGGCCGAGAAGTTCCCGGCCGCCAGCGGCGGCAGAGGAACGGTCGTGTTCACCACGACCGACGACGCGCCGTTCACCGAGGAGCAGAAGACCGCCATCGGTGAACTGCTCGTCGACACGGGCGACCTCGATGACGTCAAGGCGACGACCAACCCGTTCGAGACGCAGGCCCAGATCGATCAGCAGGCCGTGACGATCGCCGCGGGCCGGCAGCAGATCTCCGACGCGAGCGCCCAGTTCGACGCCGGTCAGGCGCAGATCGACGAGGCCGCGGCGCAGATCGCGAGCGGCCAGGCGCAGCTCGACGTGGCGAAGGCGCAGGCCGAAGCGGCCGGCCAACTCGCCGCGGTACAGCCCCAGCTCGCCGCGCAGCAGGCGCAGATCGACGCCGGATCCGCGCAGGTCGCCGCACAGCAGGCCGCTCTCGACGCGGCTCGCGCTGAGGTAGAGGCCCAGAGCACGACGCTCGAGCAGGGGGCGGAACTGCTCGCCCTCGCCGCGGAGATCCGCCAGGTCTCGACCGACGAGACCACCGCCGTCGCCGGGATCCAATTCGACAAGTCGCTCAACGTGGTGCCCGCCGAGGCGAAGGAAGCCATCGTCGAGTCGATGAGCGACGCCGACATCGACGGCGTCGAGGCCGCGGTCTCCAACGACATCGCCTCGAGCATTCCCGAGATTCTCGGCCCGGGCGAGATCGGCGGCGTCATCTTCGCGGCGGTCGTTCTGTTCGTCATGCTCGGCACCCTCATCGGCGCCAGCCTGCCCCTGATCAACGCCGTCATCGGCGTCGGTGTGGGCGTTCTGGCCTCGCTCGCCCTGTCGGGCACCGTCACCATGCTCTCCGTCACCCCCGTGCTCGGCGTCATGCTCGGCCTCGCAGTGGGCATCGACTACTCCCTCTTCATCCTCAACCGGCACCGCACCCAGCTCCGCAACGGCGTGCCGCTCGCTGAGTCCATCGGGCTCGCGAACGGCACCTCGGGCAACGCTGTCGTTTTCGCCGGATCCACGGTGCTCATCGCCCTGCTTGCGCTCAACCTCACCGGCGTGCCCTTCCTCGGGCTCATGGGCACCGTTGGTGCCGTGTGCGTGCTCGTCGCGATCCTGATCGCCGTCACGCTGACGCCGGCATTCCTCCGGCTGCTCGGCACCAGGATTCTGACGAAGAAGGCGCGGGCGGGCATGGGAGGCGCCGTGGCATCCGCTCGCGTGCCGGTCAAGCCGATGAACACCCTGCGCGCCGTCGTCACCGTGGTTGCGGGCATCGCCGTGCTGCTCATCGTCGCGATCCCCGCCCTGTCGATGCGCCTCGGGCTGCCGGCCGGGTCGTCCGAGCCGGTCGACTCGAGCGCGTACAAGGCATACAAGCTCATCGACGACAAATTCGGTGCGGGCGTCAACGGCCCGCTCATCGTCGTCGCCGACCTGGCCGACGCCATCACCGACGACGAGCTCGTCGGCGAGCAGGCACGCATCGGCACCCTGCTCAAGGCCGAGAACAACGTCGTCGCCGTCGCCCCCATCGGCGCCTCCGACGACGACATGCTGCTCGCATTCCAGGTCGTGCCCGAGGACGGACCGACGAGCGAGACCACAGAACAGCTTGTGCGTGACCTGCGCGGACTCGAGATCGACGGAGTCTCCTCACTCGGCGTCGCCGGCAACGCCTCAGGCAACATCGACGTCAGCGAGAAGCTCGCCGACGCCCTGCCGCTCTACCTGCTCGTGGTCGTCGGGCTCTCGTTGATCATTCTGGTCTTCGTCTTCCGGTCGATTCTCGTGCCGGTCACCGCCACCCTCGGCTTCGTGCTGTCGCTGTTCGCGTCGTTCGGCGCGATCACCGCGGTCTTCCAATGGGGCTGGCTCGCGCCGCTGTTCGGCGTGCACGACCCGGGTCCGATCCTCAGCTTCTTGCCGATCCTCGTCGTCGGCGTGCTGTTCGGGCTCGCGATGGACTACCAGTTGTTCCTCGTCAGCGGCATGCGCGAGGCGTACGTTCACGGAACGCCCGCTCGTCTCGCCGTGCAGCGCGGGGTGTACGCGGGTCGCACCGTGGTCATCGCCGCAGCCCTCATCATGACGTCGGTCTTCGCCGGGTTCGTCTTCTCCAACTCTGTGATGATCCAGTCGATCGGGTTCGGCTTGGCTATCGGCGTGCTCTTCGACGCGTTCGTCGTTCGACTGGTCATCATTCCGGCCGTCATGCACCTGCTGGGTGACGCCGCCTGGTGGATGCCGAAGTGGCTCGACCGCATACTGCCGAACGTCGACGTCGAAGGTGCCTCGCTCGAGCGCTCGCACCCCGGCAGTCACGCCGGCTAGCCGCATTCGCCCGACGCGAAGGCGCGGCCCGACCCACTCGAGGGTCGGGCGCGCCCGTGTTGGTCAGCACGCGGACGCAATAGACTTCCGGGTCGCGATGTCGCCGCCGTGTCGCACCCCCGGCGTAGCGTGTCCGGCATGAGACCCTGCGGCATCGTCGTGCAATCCGGTCTCGCCTGCCCGGAACCGGTGGCACCGCACGCGCCGCTCAATCTCTGTGCCCGGCACCTTCTCGAGGCTCACGACTGGGTGGCCGGCGAGGTTGGCGTCACAGACACCCTGCCGTCGCCGTGCCTGGCATGCGGCTCACGGCTGGGAGTGCGGTACCCCTCCGGCTGGCTGTGCGCGGTGTGCGAGTGGAAGGTCGGAGACACCGCAGATCCCGAGCATGTCGCTGCGGTGCGCGTCGACGTCGTCTACTACCTCCGTTTTCGCGACCAGATCAAGATCGGCACCTCGGCGAACCCGCGGCAGCGCTTCGCGAGCCTGCGCTACGACGAACTGCTCGCGTTCGAGCGCGGCGACCGCACCCTCGAGCAGCGCCGCCATGCGCAGTTCGCCGCCCACCGCCTCGCCCGCTCGGAGTGGTTCGCGGTGCACGACGCGCTCGTCGAGCACATCGATGTGCTCAGAGCGGGGGTGGATGACCCGTGGTCGCAGTACGCGTTGTGGAGGAGTCAGAGACTGGCGTTGCTGGCCTGAACTGACCGCGCCCTCGCGGCGGCCGGCCGGTTCCCCATCGAACCCCCCGCATCTAAGCTGGTGCCCCACACGGAGCGCGGGCGACAGCACGACGGAGAATCCATGAGCACGGTAACCAAGACGAACGCCGACGCGTCCGCAGCGCATGTCGCCGACGCGCACGACATGATTCGGGTGCGGGGCGCGCGCGAGAACAATCTCAAGGACATCAACCTCGACATCCCGAAGCGCAGGCTGACGGTGTTCACGGGAGTCTCTGGTTCGGGAAAGAGCTCGCTCGTGTTCGGCACGATCGCGGCCGAGTCGCAGCGCATGATCAACGAGACCTACAGCGCGTTCCTGCAGGGCTTCATGCCGAACCTGGCGCGGCCCGACGTCGACGTGCTCGAGGGCCTGACGACGGCCATCATCGTCGACCAGGAGCGCATGGGCGCCAATGCCCGATCCACCGTCGGCACCGCCACCGACGCCAATGCGATGCTCCGCATCCTCTTCAGCCGGCTGGGCGAGCCGCACGTCGGCCCGCCCCAGGCCTTCTCCTTCAACGTCGCGTCGATCTCCGGCGCCGGCGCCGTCACGATCGAGCGCGGCGGCACCACCACGAAGGAGCGCCGCAGCTTCACGATCACCGGCGGAATGTGCCCGCGCTGCGAGGGCATGGGCATGGTCAACGACATCGACCTCAGCCAGCTCTACGACGACTCGAAGTCGCTCAATCAGGGCGCGCTCACCATCCCCGGCTACACCGCAGACGGGTGGGGCGTGAAGATCTTCGCGGGCTCCGGCTTTCTCGACCCCGACAAGCCGATCCGCGACTACAGCACGAGCGAACTGCATGACTTCTTGCGCAAGGAGCCGGTGAAGGTAAAGGTCGGCGACATCAACATGACCTATGAGGGGCTCATCCCCAGGGTGCAGAAGTCGATGCTGTCGAAAGACCGGGAGGCGATGCAGCCCCACATCCGCGCCTTCGTCGATCGGGCCGTGACCTTCACGACGTGCCCGGACTGCGGCGGCACCCGTCTCAACGAGGGTGCCCGGTCGGCGCGGATCGCCGGGATCAACATCGCCGACGCCTGCGCGATGCAGATCAGCGACCTCGCCGACTGGGTGCGGAGTCTCGACGAACCTTCGGTCGCGCCCCTCCTCGCCGGCCTTCAGCACATCTTCGACTCATTCGTCGAGATCGGTCTGGGTTATCTCTCCCT
>JAODAY010000188.1 GCA_025463665.1 Microbacteriaceae bacterium | reverse complement strand
GTCCATCCTGCGACTCGACGCCACCAAGCACGTCACCGGCACGACCGACCTCGTGGGGCGCGCGCATGCGGCCGGGCTCCTCGTCTTCTGCTGGACGCTGCGCGCCGAGAACTCGTTCCTGGCGAAGAATCTGCGCGAGCGGGGCTCGAAGAGGGAGTACGGCGACTGGCTCGCGGAATTCACCCTGCTCATGAGCACGGGCATCGACGGGGTCTTCGCCGACCAGCCCGACCTCGCCGTCGCGGCGCGGGACTCGATAGACCGCGCGGGCCACTGACGGCGCTCGCCGTGTGGGTGTCGGCGGTCCCGGGTAGAATTGGGGCCAAATGACCTTCGTTCTAGAGCCCTTCGACGCCCCCAACCAGACCGGCGGCCCGGGCCTCGACGACGCCCTCCTCGCCGGGCTCAACCCGCGCCAGCGCGAGGCAGTCGAATACCGCGGTCCGTCGCTGCTCATCGTCGCGGGCGCCGGCTCCGGCAAGACGAGCGTTCTCACCCGCCGCATCGCGGGCCTGCTGCAGAGCCGCGAGGCGTTCCCGAGCCAAATCCTGGCGATCACGTTCACCAACAAGGCCGCGGCCGAGATGCGGGAACGCGTCGGCCAGCTCGTCGGCAACCAGGCCGAGGGAATGTGGATCTCCACGTTCCACTCCGCGTGCGTGCGCATCCTGCGCCGCGAGGCCGAGAACTTCGGTTTCACCAAGAGCTTCACGATCTACGACTCCGCGGACAGCCGGGCGCTGCTCAAGCGCATCGTGAAAGAACTGAACGCCGACACTTACGGCTTCACCGTCTCGAGCGCCTCCGGCAAGATCTCCAAGCTCAAGAACGAGTTGCAAGACGTCGAGTCCTACGCGAGGGGCGCGAACTTCTCCGACCCGGCCGAGGTCATGTTCCTCGAGATCTTCCGCCGCTACACGCAGGAGCTGTCCCGCGCCAACGCCTTCGACTTCGACGACCTCATCGGCCAGACGGTCTACCTCTTCCGCGCCTTCCCTCGCGTCGCGGCGCTGTACAGGCGGCGGTTCCGCCACATCCTCGTCGACGAATACCAGGACACCAACCACGCCCAGTACGCGCTCATCCACGAACTCACCCGCCCCGTGGCATCCGAGATTGCAGAAGAGGTCGAGGGGGCCAACGGGCTCACCCGGTCGCACCGCGACCAGCACGGCGCCATCCCCGGCGCCTCGCTCACCGTCGTCGGCGACAGCGACCAGTCCATCTACGCCTTCCGCGGCGCCGACATTCGCAACATCGTCGAGTTCGAGCGCGACTTCCCGAACTCCCGGGTGATCCTGCTCGAGCAGAACTACCGCTCGACCCAGAACATCCTCGACGCGGCGAACGCCGTGATCTCGAACAACTTCGACCGCAAAGACAAGAAGCTGTTCACCGACATCGGCGGCGGCGAGAAGATCGTCGGTTTCACCGGGTACTCCGGCCACGACGAGGCGCAGTTCATCGCCGACGAGATCACCAAGCTGCACGAGTCCGGCGTCGACTACAAAGACATCGCCGTGTTCTACCGCACCAACGCGCAGACGCGTGCGCTGGAAGAGATCTTCATCCGGTCGGCGCTGCCCTACCGGGTGCTCGGCGGAACCAAGTTCTACGAACGCGCCGAGATCAAAGACGCGATGGCCTACCTGATCGCGGTCGCCAACCCCGCCGACCCGCTGGCGCTCCGCCGAATCATGAACGTGCCGAAGCGCGGAATCGGTCCCGCCACCGAGACGGCGCTGCAGCGCTACGCCGACGCCCACGAGATGTCGCTGCGCGAGGCGGTCCGCCACGCGGGCGAGCTGGGCCTCGGCCCCAAGGTCACCGGCGAGATTCTCGAGTTCGGATCGATCCTCGACGACGTGATGGCGACCGTGTACCCGCCGGAGGGGCAGGCGCCGGCCAAGGTCTCCGACATCCTCGTCGCGCTGCTCACGAGAACGAAGTTCGTCGACTCGCTGCGGGCGAGCCGAGACGCACAAGACGAGGCACGGGCCGAGAACGTCGAAGAACTCGTCGCCGTGACCAAGGAATTCCAGAAGAACCATCCCGACGGCACGCTGCTCGACTTCCTCACCGAGGTCTCGCTCGTCGCCGCCGCCGACGACCTCGACGACTCGAGCGGCACCGTCTCGCTCATGACCCTTCACACCGCGAAGGGGCTCGAGTACGAGGCCGTGTTCCTCACCGGCATCGAGGAGGACCTGCTCCCGCACCGCATGTCGGCGGGGGAGCCGGGCGGCCCGGCCGAGGAGCGACGGCTGTTCTACGTGGGCATCACGCGCGCCCGCAAGCGCCTGTTCCTCTCCCTCGCCATGACCCGCGCCGCCTACGGCAACGTGAACGTCGCGATGCCGAGCCGCTACCTGCAGGAGATCCCGGCCGAGCTCATCGACTGGCGCCAGTCGCCGGGCATGGCCAATTCCCGCGGGGGCACCGAGCCGCGCGCCCTCAACGCGCGCCGCGAGGGTTCGTCGTGGGGCTCGTCGCTGCGTGAGGCCGCTGCGCTTCCCCCCGGCAAGCCTCGCGAGAAGACGCAGTGGGCCAACATGGTCACGAACGTCGTGCGAGACAACAGCGCGCTCGTGCTCGCCGCGGGCGACAGGGTTCGCCACGTCGACTTCGGCGACGGCCGCGTCACCGCGGTCACCGGCGAGGGAGCGAAGCGCGTCGCCGAGGTGCAGTTCGACACGGCCGGGCGCAAACGACTGCTCGTGAAGATCGCGCCCATCGAGAAGGTCGAGTAGCCGGCTCGAGCTCGCGCCTACTGCGGTGCGCCTTTCCGGAACGCGAGCAGGTAGTGCCTGGCCGGCCAGTGGCGTAGCGCGCCCGGCAGCCGCGGGTACACGACGGCGGTGAGACGGATGACCCGGCGGTACCCGCGCGCCCGTCGCTCGTTCCACGGCAGCCCGAACTGCGCCCGCAGCGACTCGGGCAGCATGCCTGCGGTGAGGAACCGCATCACCGGCATGAGCGCGCGAATCCACCACGGTCCGCCCGCGGGAAACAGCAGGTCGCGGGCAACCCGGCGGGACTCGTCGTCGACGGCCAGCGCTTCAAGCGCCTGCTGCCAGTAGTCGCGGAACGCCGCGCGGTTCTCGGGCCACAGCTCTGCCGGCATCTGCAGTGCGGTGCCGATGCGGCGGTATTCGGCGTACAGCGACTCCGCGTCATCCGTCGGCAGTGCCCCGAACACGGCGTCGTGCATGACCATCGCCGAGTCGTAGAGCGTCGCCGCGACCCAGAGCTGCTGCTCGGGGTCGACCGCGTCGTAGGCGGGCCCGGGCTCGCCGGCCGCCGAGCGGACCGGCGCGTGGGCGCGGTCGACGTAGCCGGTGATGCGGTCGACCTCGGCGGGTGTTCCGTAGACGAGCACATAGAGGTAGGTGAGCGTGTTGCGAAGCCGCCGGAGCGGGTCGGCGGTGAAGTCGCTGTGCCTCGCGACGCCATGACCGACCTGCGGCATCGCGATCTGCAGGAGGATCGCGCGGGCCCCGCCGGCGAGGAGGACGGCCTCGTTGGAGACGTCTCGCATCGTGGTCGGCATGGCTCCAGTCTCGTCGATCGGCCAGGGTATGCGCGGTGCCCGGCGGTGAAGGAGATTCACCGAACCCGAAGCGGGTAGAGTTCAAGGTGGTCAAAGTCTCTCGATGTCGAACTACTTGGGCGCCGTGAGACACCCGGCCTTTCCGCTGAACCGACGCACGATTGGATAGCCTCGTGGATCTTTTTGAGTATCAGGCCAGGGACCTCTTTGAGTCCTACGGAGTGCCTGTACTTGCCGGCCTGATCGCCGACACCCCCGAAGAAGCAAAAGCAGCAGCCGAGAAGATCGGCGGCACCGTCGTCGTCAAGGCGCAGGTCAAGGCCGGAGGTCGCGGCAAGGCCGGCGGCGTCAAGGTCGTGCACAACGCTGACGACGCCTACACCGCAGCCGAGGCCATTCTCGGCCTCGACATCAAGGGTCACGTCGTCAAGCGCGTGATGATCGCCGCCGGTGCGCGCATCGCGCAGGAGTTCTACTTCTCCGTTCTGCTCGACCGCGCCAACCGTTCCTACCTCTCGCTGTGCAGCGTCGAGGGTGGAATGGAGATCGAGGAGCTCGCCGTCGAGCGCCCGGAGGCGCTCGCGCGCATCGAGGTCGACCCGAGCGCGGGCGTCGACCTTGAGAAGGCCAAGGAGATCGCCACGGCCGGTGGGTTCCCCGCCGAGCTGG
>JAODAY010000164.1 GCA_025463665.1 Microbacteriaceae bacterium | reverse complement strand
GGAAGAGCAGGCCATCATGGTCGGCGACATCATCACCTACCAGATCGAATCGGGCAAGCCGGGCGTCGTCACCCACCGGGTCGTGGGTCTCACGACCGGCGGTGACGGATCCCACGTGTTCACGACCAAGGGCGACAACAACGATGCCGCCGACCCCAAGGTCGTGCGCCCCGTGCAGGTGCAGGGCAGGCTCTGGTACAGCGTGCCGTGGATCGGCTACGTGAGCACCTTCGTCAATGGGGAGCACAACGGATGGCTCGTACCGAGCCTCGTGGCGGCGCTCTTCGTCTACGCGGGGTACATGATCGCCAGCGCCGTCGTCTCTGCCGCGAGAACGCGGCGCTCGAATGCGCGCTGATCGGGTCATTTTTCGCAAGGTGGTGCGTAGAATCTGCTCTCGTGAAAGCAATCCGCCGATTTACCGTTCGCACCGTCCTCCCCGAGTCGCTCGGGGGGCTCGAGGAACTCGCCACTAACCTCCGCTGGTCATGGCACGAGCCGACCAGGCAGCTGTTCGAGTCGATGGCTCCGAGCGTCTGGGATGCGATCGGGCACGATCCGATCGGCCTGCTCGGCGCCGTTGAACCGGAGCGTCTCGACGAACTCGCGGCCGACGACGACTTCGTGGCCCGGGCAAGGATGCTCAGCGATGAACTCCACACCTACCTGACGGAGCCGCGCTGGTACCAGTCGCTCGTCGACGCTCCGGCGTCCATCGCCTACTTCTCGCCCGAGTTCGGCATCGCCGCGGCACTGCCCCAGTACTCCGGTGGACTCGGGATTCTCGCGGGCGACCACCTCAAGAGCGCTTCCGACCTCGGCGTGCCGATCATCGCGGTCGGCCTCTTCTACCGCGCCGGCTACTTTCGGCAGGCCATCTCGCGCGAGGGCTGGCAGCAGGAGACCTACCCCGTGCTCGACCCGGATGGCCTGCCGCTCAGCGTCGTGCGCCACCCCGACGGCCGCGCCGCCATGATCACCCTCGCCCTCCCGGACGGCCGCGCGCTCGCCGCGCGCATCTGGCAGGTGGAGGTCGGTCGCGTGCGGCTCCTGCTGCTGGACACCGACGTGCCCGAAAACGACGACGACCTTCGTTCGGTCACCGACCGCCTCTACGGCGGCGGCGGAGAGCACCGGCTTCTGCAGGAACTGCTGCTCGGAATCGGCGGCGTCCGTGCCATCGGCGTCTACAACGACCTCAGCGGGGCTCCCGCCCCGCTCGTGTTCCACACCAACGAGGGCCACGCCGGATTCCTCGGCCTCGAACGCATCAGCGACCTCATCGGCGAGGGGCTCTCGTTCGCCGAGGCGCTGCAGGTCGTGCGGGCCGGAACGGTGTTCACCACGCACACACCTGTGCCGGCCGGAATCGACCGGTTCGAGGCATCCCTCATCACCCGGTACTTCTCGACCGACCTGCTGCCGGGAGTGAACGTCGCCGACGTGCTCGCGCTCGGCGAAGAGAGCTACGAGGGCGGTGTGCCGCACACCTTCAACATGGCGGTCATGGGCCTCCGCCTCGGCCAGCGCGCCAACGGGGTGTCGAAGCTGCACGGCGAGGTGTCGCGCGGCATGTTCGGTGCGCTCTGGCCCGGGTTCGAGCAGGCCGACGTGCCGATCACCTCGGTGACCAACGGCGTGCACGCGCCGACCTGGACCGACCCGATGCTGCTCGAGCTTGCGGCCGAGAAGTTCGGTGCGGGCAACGAGTTCCGTGCCGACTGGAACTCCGACCGGGTCTCCGACGCCGAGCTGTGGTCCGTTCGGGGCGCGATGCGCCGCCAGCTGGTCACCGATGCGCGCCGTCGCGTCGGTGATGCCTGGCGCGAACAGCACCCCGGAGTGGGCGACCCCCTCTGGTACTCCTCGCTGCTCGACCCCGACGTGCTCACGATCGGGTTCGCCCGCCGCGTGCCCACCTACAAGCGCCTCACGCTCATGCTGCACGACCAGGACCGCCTGCGTTCTCTGTTGCTGCACCCCACACGCCCGATCCAGATCGTCATCGCGGGCAAGTCGCATCCCGCCGACGACGAGGGCAAGGCGCTCATCCAACGCCTCGTCGAGTTCGCCTCCGAGCACGACGTGCGCGAGCGCATCGTGTTCCTGCCGAACTACGACATCGCGATGGCGCGACTGCTCTACCCGGGCACCGACGTGTGGCTCAACAACCCGCTGCGTCCCCTCGAGGCCTGCGGAACGTCGGGGATGAAGGCGGCGCTCAACGGCTCGCTCAACCTGTCGATCCTCGACGGATGGTGGGCCGAGTTCTACGACGAGGAGAACGGCTGGGCGATCCCGTCCGCCGACTCGGCCGGTGACGGCGCCGAGCGCGACAAGCTCGAGGCCGACAGCATGTACGACCTCATCGAGCACCAGATCGCGCCGCGCTTCTACGACCGCGGGGCAGACGGCGTGCCCACGCGCTGGGTGAAGTCGATCAGGCACACCCTGTCGACGCTCACCCCGGCGCTGTCCGCCGACCGGATGGTTCGCGAATACGTGATGCGCCTGTACATTCCGGCCGCGCGGGCCAAGGACGTCATCTCGGCGTCGTCCTACCAGCCGGCGCGGGAGCTCGCCGCGTGGAAGTCCCGCGTGCTCGCGGCGTGGCCCGGCGTGCACGTGACGCACGTGGAGTCGGGGGGAGTCGACGCCGTTCCGCAGGTCGGCGACGAGCTGCACGTCAGGGCCCAGGTCGAGCTGGGCGGGCTGGCGCCCGACGACGTGCTCGTCGAGGTCGTCTACGGCCGCGCGCGCGACAGCGATCGCCTCGTCGACACGCAGGCCGCCGTGCTTGAGATCTCCACCAACGACCCGCACGGCGTCGCCACGTTCGCCGGCACCGTGCCCCTCGCCAGGGCGGGCAGCTTCGGCTACAACGTGCGTGTCGTGCCGCGGCACGCGCTGCTCGCGAGCCCCGCGGAACTCGGGGTCATGTCGGTCGCCATGTGAGCGGTCGGCCCGTCAGCGCCGTCGCGTCAGCGTCACTGCCGACCAGCGGGGCGGGCGCGTGCCTGCCCCGCCGGTCGCGCGTCACTCGCGGGCGATTGCCGCGATCGTTCCGCCGGTAACGCGCAGCAGGTCGGCCGGGGCGAGTTCGACATCGAATCCGCGGCGGCCGCCGGAGACGAAGATCGACGCATAAAGCTCGGCGGTCTCGTCGAGAACCGTGGGGTGGGCGGACTTCTGTCCGACGGGGCTGATGCCGCCGAGCACGTAGCCGGTCTTGCGTTGCGCGACGGCAGGATCCGCCATGACGGCCTTCTTGCCGCCCAGCGCTCTCGCGAGGGCGCGAAGGTCGAGGGTGCCCGTGACCGGGACGATCGCGACCACGAGCCGGCCGTCGACGTCGGCGAGCAGGGTCTTGAACACCTGCTCCGGATCGAGCCCGAGCGCCGACGCGGCCTCGAGACCGTAGTTCGTGTTCGCCGAGTCGTGCTCGTAGGAGTGGGTGAGGAACCGCACCCCCGCCGCGGTGAGCGCGATCGTCGCTGGTGTACCCGCCGCGGCATCCGTGTGCTTGGTCATGCGCCCTAGTGTGCCCGAAAAAGCTGCATCGAGGTGGGCTCGACCGTGCGCTCGCTGCCCGGTGCGAAGCTGGTGCCCGCGGGCGGCGGCTCGGTCGACGCCGAATCCCAGAGCAGTTCGTAGCTCGTGACGCCCTCGTGCTCCGGAAGCGTCACGGTGATCGCGTCCTCGCGGCCGTGCACGACCAGCAGTATGCGGTTGAACTCCTCGACCTCGGGGGTCGAGGCGGCGAGGTACTGCAGGGTGCGCTCATCGGGGGAGTCCCAGTCGGAGTCCGACATCGAGAGCCCCTCCTTGTTGTACCAGTCCATCTGGTTCGCAGACGGCACCGTCTCGCCGAAGCGGCCGAAACGCACGGGGCGCAGCGCCGGGTTCTCCCGCCGCAGCCGCATGAGGGTGCGGGAGACCTCCAGCATCGTCGACTGCCACTCGTCGCGTTCCCAGCTCAACCAGGTCAGTTCGCTGTCGTGGCAGTAGGCGTTGTTATTGCCACGCTGGCTGCGACCGAATTCGTCGCCCGCCGTCACCATGGGCACGCCCGCAGACAGCAGCAGGGTCGCCATCAGGTTGCGCTGCGTGCGGCAGCGCGTCTCGCGGATGCCTGCGTCGTAGGTGGGGCCCTCGACGCCGTGGTTGAAGGAGTGGTTGTCGGTCGTGCCGTCGCGGTTGTCTTCGCCGTTGCCGAGGTTGTGTTTCTCGTTGTAGGCGGTCAAGTCGGCCATGGTGAAGCCGTCGTGGGCGGTGATGAAATTGACGGATGCCAGTGGCCCACGCTCATGCGAATAGACGTGTGCCGACCCCGACAGGCGCCGCGCGAGCGAGCCGATGCCGTTCGAAGCCGAGTCGCCCGCCTGCGCCGCCCGAATGTCGGTGAGCCAGAAGTCGCGCGCGCGGTCTCGGTAGCCGTCGTTCCACTCCAGGTAGCCGGTGGGAAACTTGCCGACTTGCCAACCGCCCATCCCCACGTCCCACGGTTCGGCGATCATCTTGACACCGTCGAGCGCGGGGTCGGCGAGGATCGCCGCGAGGAGGGGGTGACCGCTGTCGTACTCGACCTGCTCGTTGCGGCCGAGGGTGACCATGAGGTCGAAACGGAAGCCGTCGATCTGCACCTCGTTCGCCCAGTAGGCGAGGGAGTCGAGCACGAGCCGCTGGGCGGCGGGAATGGCGAAGTCGACGGTGTTTCCGCAGCCGGTCACGTCGATGTAGGTGCCATCCGGCGTCTGGCGGTAGTACGACTCGTTGTCGATGCCCCGCAGGCTCGTGGTCGGACCGGTCGGGCCCTCTTCTGCCGTGTGGTTGTAGACGACGTCGAGGTAGACCTCGAGGCCCGCCGCGTGCAGGTTCTTGACCATGGTCTTCACCTCGCGCAACACCGCGCCGGCACCGCCGGTCTGGGCGTCGCGGGTCGCGTAGGCGGCATGCGGGG
>JAODAY010000146.1 GCA_025463665.1 Microbacteriaceae bacterium | reverse complement strand
CGCGCTCCCGCAAGATTCCCAAGGGAACACTCGTCCCGCTCATGCTGGGACTGCCGGCCATCGTCGTCGTCATCGTTTCGCAGGGCTACCCGCTCGTCAACCAGTTCATCATGTCGTTCCAGGAGTTCGGGCTCGCGCAGCAGTTCGGCCAGCCCCCCGCATGGGTCGGAATCGAGAATTACCTCGGCGTCCTGAGCGACCCGACGTTCTGGATGGTGCTTCTACGCTCCATCATCTTCTGCATCGTGTGTGCGTCCCTCACCATGGCGCTCGGCGTCGGCACGGCAGTGCTCATGACCACGCTCGCAAAGCCTGTGCGCATCGCACTGCAGAGCGCAATGCTCCTCGCCTGGGCAACGCCCGTGCTGTCGTCGCTCACGGTATGGCAGTGGCTGTTCAACACCCGAGTGGGCGTCGTCAACTGGCTGCTGACGAGCCTCGGCCTCACGCAGTTCGACGGCTACGCGTGGCTGTTCGAAACGACCACCTTCTTCATCATCGCGGGAGCCGTCGTTATCTGGATGAGCGTGCCTCTCGTGGTGTTCATGGTCTACGCCTCCCTCACCCAAATCGACGGTGAGATGCTCGAGGCCGCCTCCCTCGACGGCGCCAGCGGCTGGGAACGCTTCCGGCTGATCATCGTGCCCAACATCACGCCAGTGCTCATGCTCGTCGGCCTGCTGCAGATCATCTGGGACTTCCGCGTATTCACGCAGGTCTCGGTTCTGCAGGACTCGGGCGGGGTGTCGGACGAGACCAACGTCCTCGGCACCTACGTCTACCAGGTGGGCCTCGGCCAGGGCGACTACGGGGTGGGTTCCGCTCTCGCGATGATCATGCTCCTCATCACCCTCATTCTCACCGCGGGATACGTTCGCCAGCTGATCCGACAGGGAGACGTCTCATGACCACGACCGACGCACACGCAACCACGGCGCCGGCTTCGGCGGTGACCGGAGCGATCGGCCGGCCCGCTCGTTCGGGAGGGACCGGCAGCACCCGCGCCGGCCGGGTCCGCACCGTGCGCCGCACCCTCGTCAACGTCTTCGGTGCCCTGCTCGCGGTCATCTGGGTCTTCCCCGTCTACTGGATGGTCAACACCAGCTTCCAGTCCGAGGAGGGGCTGTACGGCGACGTGCCGCAGTTCTTCCCCGTTCCGTTCAACCTCAGCAACTACCAGGCGATCGTGTCCGATCCGACCTTCTGGGCCGCGATGCGCGTCAGCGCGGTCGTGACCGCCATCGCGGTGACCGTCGCCCTCATGTCGGCGTTCCTCGCCGCCGTCGCGCTCAGCCGCTTCAGGTTCAAGACCCGCACGGCCATGGTCGTCACGGTGCTGGTCATCCAGATGATCCCCGCAGAGGCACTCTTCATCTCCCAGTACCGGCTGCTCGACGACTGGGGCCAGATCAACAGCGTGCTCGGCCTCAGCCTGCTCTACGCCGGCCACTCCATACCCATCACCATTTGGATGCTCAAGGGTTTCGTCGACGGCATCCCGATCGAGCTCGAAGAAGCGGCGACGATCGACGGATGCAGCCGCTTTGGCGCATTCATGCGCGTCACCCTCCCGTTGTTGGCTCCCGGCATGGTCGCCTCCGGAATCTTCGCCCTGCTCGCCTCGTGGAACGAGTACACGCTCGCCCTCGTGGTGATGAAGGACAACGCTGCCGCCACCCTGCCGTTGTGGCTCAAGCGCTACAACGTCTCTTACGAGGCGACCGATTGGGGCGGCATCATGGCGGGTTCGACGCTCATCGCGATCCCGGTGATCATCGTGTTCCTCATCGTGCAGGGACGAATGGCGACCGGGCTCGTTGCCGGCGCGGTCAAGGGATAGCGGCCCGTGCGAATTGGACTGGACATCGGCGGCACCAAGATCCGCGGCGTCGTGCTGGACGACGACGGATCGGTGCGCGCGTCGGTGCGGCACGCCACCGGTTTCGGAGCGAGCGCGGTCATCGACACCGCGTTCACCGTCGTGCAGCAGCTCAGCGAGCGGGTGGGCCTCGACTGCTCGCAATTCTCATCGATCGGCGTCGGGATACCCGGCACCGTGGACATCCACACCGGGCGGGTGACGCACGCGGTCAACCTCGGCATCGTGGACATCGAGCTCGGCGAGGCGCTCTCGGTCAGGACGGGCGCACCCGTGCGGGTCGAGAACGACGTCAACGCGGCGGCCATGGGCGCGTACCACCTGGTCGGCGGCAGCGCCGAGTCGATGGTCTACCTCAACCTGGGCACCGGCCTGGCGGCGGGTATCGTGCTCGGTGGCGAGTTGTGGCGCGGAACGCGCGGCGCGGCCGGCGAGATCGGCCACATCCCCATCGACCCGCGCGGCGTGGTGTGCGCGTGCGGTCAGAGGGGATGCCTCGAAACTGTCGCCTCGGGGTCCGCGGTCGCCCGCCTCTGGCCCGAGGGCCGGGAGCCCTCCATCCGCGCGCTGTTCGACGCCGCGGACCACGGTGAACCGCCCGCGCTCAAGGCGCGCCGCGTGCTCGTGGAGAACGTCGCCTCGGCGCTGCGCATCATCGTGCTGACCCTCGACGTCGAACTCATCGTCATCGGCGGCGGCATGAGCTCCCTCGGCGAGGAACTGCTCGCCGCCGTGTGCGGAGTGCTCAAGCGCTGGGAGCTGGAGTCGCCGTTCCTCGCGGCGCTCGACATCCCCGGCCGCATCCGTTTCGCCTCCGCCGGATCCGACATGGCGGCCGTGGGCGCGGCCCTCGTCGGGCGTGGCGGGCACACCCTGCCCGAGACACTCGAGGCGGCGCGGTGACCGCCAGCGCGGCGGTATCCGCCGCCTCGCTGGCGCGGCTCGCCACACCCCTGCTGACAATCGACCTCGACGACCTCGACGCGAACATAACCACAATGGCGGCGTGGTGCACCGCCGCGGGGGTCAATCTCGCGCCGCACGGCAAGACCACCATGGCGCCGGATATCTGGCGGCGGCAGATCGACGCGGGAGCCTGGGGCATAACCGTCGCCACGGCGAGCCAGGCGGCCGTTGCCCGCGACGTCGGGGTCGAGCGGGTGATTCTCGCCGGCACGTCGTTCCGCGCCGACACGCTCCTCGGGCTCGCGGCGCCGGGCTCGAGCGTGCTCATGTGGGTCGACTCCGTGGCATCCGTTCGTCTCATCGACGACCTTCTGGCCGGCGCCCGGGCACCACTGGCCGTGCTCGTCGAGTTCGGGTCGCCGCTCGGGCGCACCGGCGCGCGAACAGCAAACGAGGCGCTCGCGGTCGTCGCCGCGGTGAGCGAGGCTCGGCACCTCGTCTTTGCGGGCATCGCAGGGTACGAGGGAGCGCTCACGCACGGGCTCGACGACGACTCCCTCGCCGTCATCGACGACTACCTGACCCGGTTGCTCGCGGTCTTCGACGCCGTGCCGGCCGACGCGTGCGCCGAGTGGATAGGCCGCGGGGGCGACATCGTGCTCACCGCGGGCGGCAGCGTCTACTTCGACAGGGTCG
>JAODAY010000133.1 GCA_025463665.1 Microbacteriaceae bacterium | reverse complement strand
GTCGGAGAGGACGCGTTCGACGGTGACGCCGCGGTCGGCGAACCACGAGACGGCGCGTTTGAGGACGCCGACGGCGGTGGCGGCGGTTTCGTCACCGTGGATCTCGGCATAGGCGACCCGGGAATGGCCGCGGTCGGCGCAGCTGCGGTCGATCACGACGTACGAACGTCGAACAGTGCGGGTTCGTCCGGAAGGTAGTGGGCGTCGTTGCCCGGGCCGCTGCTCACAGGGATCTAGCCAGCTTCAGCAGGAGCGTTCACAATCAGCTGGCCGCCGGGCAGCTGAAGTTCGCGGGCACTGCCGAGCGCAGCCACAAGTGCAGTCTCGGCAAGTATGGCCCGGACTGAAGCGGTGTCCCTGAGTCTGGAGGTGAACGGCGTTGAGTTGAGTATCCCGAAGACAGCATGCATTCTGACCTCGAGATTAGCCGGGCCAAGGTCGGGACGGAGCCGAGCCGCTACTGAACTCCACCCGTCGATATACCGGCGTTGCAACTGCCTGACTTCATGATTCGGCTTGGCCGGCAGGTTGGCGAGTTCCCTGTCCTGGATGCGAATGATGTCTCGCTCGGCAAGCGCGAAGTCAACGTGGAATGCAATGAGGTTTTGCAGGGTCTCGATGTCGCTGCTCTCTTCAGCGAGGGTGCGTTCCATTCCGAGCAGGAGCTGAGTGCTGGCATTCACCAGGAGTTCGATGAGCATCGCCTCTTTGCTCGCAAAGTGGCGGTACAGGGCTGGGCCGCTCACACCGACCGCGCTGCCGAGATCCTCGATCGACACTGCCCGGTATCCCCGCTCCGCGAAGAGATGACCAGCGGCGCTCAGATACTTCTGCCTGCGTTCGGCCTTCTCGCTTGCTCGCCACGTCTGCGCCATAAATCGATGATAGTCGCTACTGGACATTTGAGTTATTGGACACTAACCTGAATCTCGATTAGCACCCACTAACTGAAATGGATATCGTCGATGGAGACGCTCACCAGCGAAGCCCGGCCTACCAGCGTCGAGTTCCAGGCCAATGAGAAGGCGCAGCGTACCGCCGTGGCCGACTTGCGTGCGCGGCTTGCAAAGGCTGCGCTCGGCGGTTCGGCCGCCTCACGTGAACGGCATGTCTCTCGCGGCAAACTGCTCCCTCGGGACCGCATCGACCACCTGGTCGACCGCGGGAGCCCCTTCTTGGAGGTGGCCCCCTTGGCCGCGAACGGGATGTACGACGATGAGGTACCCGGGGCTGGAGTCATAGCCGGTATCGGCGTCATCCACGGGCGCCAGGTGATGATCGTCTGCAACGACGCGACAGTCAAGGGCGGCACGTACCTGCCGATGACCGTGAAGAAGCACTTGCGGGCGCAGGAGATCGCCGCCGAGAACGAGCTTCCCTGCGTCTACCTGGTTGATTCGGGTGGCGCTTTCCTGCCTCGTCAGGACGAAGTTTTTCCCGACCGCGACCACTTCGGGCGCATCTTCTACAATCAGGCTCGCATGTCCTCCCGCGGAATTGCGCAGATCGCCGCTGTGATGGGATCGAGTACTGCGGGCGGCGCGTATGTTCCCGCGATGAGCGACGAGACGATCATCGTGCGGAACCAGGGCACGATCTTTCTCGGCGGCCCCCCGCTTGTGAAGGCCGCAACAGGCGAAGTGGTGACGGCCGAAGACCTCGGCGGCGGGGTCACGCACACCAAGTACTCCGGCGTCGCCGACCACCTCGCCGAAGACGACGAGCACGCCCTGCAGATCG
Organism: Microbacteriaceae bacterium; assembly: GCA_025463665.1. Classification (GTDB taxonomy): domain Bacteria; phylum Actinomycetota; class Actinomycetes; order Actinomycetales; family Microbacteriaceae; genus Conyzicola. The sequence goes on along the minus strand of JAODAY010000133.1, from coordinate 824 downwards.
TGAGAGACATCGTCCAGCAGCTCCCAGCTCCCCGCGATCGCGCATGGGAGGTGAGCGAGCCACTCGAACCCGAGGTCGATCCGGGACAGCTGTACGGGGTTGTGCCCACCGGGCTGCAAGTTCCCTACGACTCACGGGAGATCATTGCACGCCTCGTGGATGCCAGCGAGTTCCACGAATTCAAGCGGGACTTCGGGGCCACTCTGGTGACCGGGTTCGCACGGATGATGGGTCATCCGGTAGGAATCATCGCCAACAATGGCGTTCTCTTCGCGGAATCGGCCCAGAAGGGCGCGCACTTCATAGAGGTGTGCGACAAGCGGAAGATTCCGCTCCTCTTCCTGCAGAACATCACAGGCTTCATGGTAGGGCGGGACTACGAGATGGGAGGCATCGCCAAGCACGGGGCGAAGATGGTCAACGCTGTCGCGTGCGCCCGCGTGCCGAAGCTCACAGTCGTGGTCGGCGGATCGTTCGGGGCCGGCAATTATTCGATGAGCGGGCGTGCCTACTCCCCCCGCTTCCTCTGGATGTGGCCGGCAAGCCGCATCTCGGTGATGGGCGGCCCCCAGGCCGCATCCGTTCTCGCCACCGTCCGCCGCGACCAGCTCGAGGCGAAGGGCGCCGAGTGGTCGACAGACGATGAGACTCACTTCAAGCGCCCCGTACTCGACCAGTTCGAAGAGCAGGGCAGCCCGTACTACGCCACAGCACGGCTCTGGGATGACGGAATCATCGATCCAGCCGACACCACGAGCGTCGTCGGGCTCGCCCACGATGTCTGCTCGCGCGCCCCGATGGAGGACGTCTCCTACGGCGTCTTC
>JAODAY010000129.1 GCA_025463665.1 Microbacteriaceae bacterium | reverse complement strand
CGCTTCCGGGAGTGCGCCGCCCGGGCCCTGCTCCTGCCGCGCTACAACCCCGGCAGGCGCAGCCCGCTCTGGCAACAACGCCAGCGAGCATCGCAGTTGCTCGACGTCGCGCGCAAGTATCCGAGCTTCCCGATCGTGCTCGAGACCGTGCGCGAGGTGCTGCAAGACGTCTACGACCTCCCGGCGCTCACCGCCCTCGCCGGCGAGATCGAGAGCCGCGGCATCCGCATCGTCGAAACAGAGACGGATGCACCGTCGCCCTTCGCCCGCTCACTGCTCTTCGGCTACGTGGCGGCGTTCATGTACGAGGGCGACTCCCCGCTCGCCGAGAGACGGGCGGCCGCGCTGTCGCTCGACGGGGCGCTGCTCGCCGAGCTTCTCGGCCGAGCGGAACTGCGTGAGCTGCTCGACGCGGGCGTCATCGAGCAGACCGAGCTCGAGCTGCAGCGGCTCGCGCCCGACCGCCGCGTGAAAGACGCCGAGGGCATCGTCGACCTGCTGCGCCTGCTCGGGCCGCTCAGCGTCGGCGAGATCGTCGAACGACTGAACCCCGAACTCTTCGCCGCCTCGGTCGCGTCTTCCGCCGCCGCCTCCTCTTCGGCCCCGTCTTCCGCCTCTTCGACAGGAACGACCCCGGCGGATGCCGCGAATCCTCCTGTTGAATCGTCGCCAGCGGCAATCCCTCCTGTCGAACGCGGCGCGACAGCGGCTGCCGTCGCCGACGCGCTCGGGCTCCTCGAGCGGGGCAATCGCGTGCTGCGGGTCAACATTGCCGGCACCGAACGCTGGGCCGGCATCGAGGACTCGGCGCGGCTGCGCGACGCCCTCGGCGTTCCGCTGCCGATCGGGGTGCCCGCCGCGTTCATCGACCCGGTCGCCGATCCCGTCGGTGACCTCGTGGCGCGGTTCGCGCGCACGCACGCGCCCTTCACCGCCATCGCCGCGGCTCAGCGCTTCGGACTCGGCGTCGCCGTGGTGCTCGACACATTGCGCCGACTCGCGACAGAGCGCCGCGTGGTCGAAGGCGAGTTCCGCCCGGGGGCCACGGGAAGCGAGTGGTGCGACGCCGAAGTGTTGCGGCGGCTGCGCAGCCGCTCGCTCGCGGCGCTCCGCCACGAGGTCGAGCCGGTGGATGCCGCGACCCTCGGCCGCTTCCTGCCGGCGTGGCAGCACGTGGGCGGCACCCTCACTGGAATCGACGGCCTCGTGCAGGTTATCGACCAGCTGTCCGGTGTCGCGCTGCCCGCCTCGGCGTGGGAGACGCTGATCCTGCCCTCGAGGCTGCGCAACTACTCCCCCGCGTGGCTCGACGAGCTGACGCTCACCGGCGAGGTCGTCTGGTCGGGGCGCGGTTCCCTTCCCGGCAACGACGGGTGGGTCAGCCTGCACCTCGCGGACACCGCCCCGCTCACCCTCGCCGACCCCGGCGGCGACGAGACCACCGAGCTGCAGCGCTCGGTCCTCGCCTCGCTCGCCGGCGGCGGCGCGTTCTTCTTCCGCCAGCTCGCCAACTCGGTGGGCAGCACGGACGACAAGGAACTCACGACCGCGCTGTGGGACCTCGTCTGGGCGGGTCTCGTGACCAACGACACCTTCTCGCCGCTGCGCTCATACCTGGGCGGCAAGGCCGCGCCCAAGCGCGCACCGTCGCGCCTCCGCGCCTACCGCGGCAGGGCGCGGCCTGCCCTGCCGAGCCAGGCCGGGGCGCCGAGCGTCGGCGGACGATGGTCGCTGCTGCCTCTCGCCGAGGGCGACACGACGGTGCGCGCCAAGTCGATGGCGGAGTCGCTGCTCGAACGCTACGGCGTCGTGACCCGCGGCTCGGTCGTGAGCGAGGGGATCCGCGGCGGCTTCAGCCTCGCCTACAAGGTGCTCAGCGGCTTCGAGGAGATCGGTCGCGCGCGCCGCGGCTACTTCGTCGAGGGCCTCGGCGCCGCGCAGTTCGCCACGAGCGCCACCGTCGACCGGCTGCGCGCCTTCACGCGGGATGACGCATCGAACGAACCGCCCGCGGCCGTCGCCCTCGCCGCCACCGACCCGGCGAACCCCTACGGAGCAGCACTGACGTGGCCCCGGTTCGGCGGCGACGAGCCGGCCGAGGGCGAGCCCACGGCACCCGTGCCGACCCGCGGCCACCGCCCCGGCCGCAAGGCGGGCGCGCTGGTGGTGCTCGTCGACGGCGAGTTGACGCTCTATGTGGAGCGCGGCGGCAAGACGGTGCTGACGTTCGGCGCCGACGAGGCAATCCTCGCCGCAGCTGCCGCGGCGCTCGGTGCCCTCGTGCGGTCCAGTCTCGGCAAGCTCCGCATCGAGCAGGTCGACGGCGCCTCGGTCACCGGCACCCCGCTCGGAGCCGCCCTCGCCGACGCGGGCTTCTCCGCCACCCCGCGCGGCTTGAGTCTTCGTGCGTAGGGAAGCGGGGGTCGACCGTGCCTGAGGGCGACACCGTCTGGCTGACCGCGCGCAACCTCAACTCGGCCCTCGCGGGGCTCGTGCTCACCGGTTGCGACGTGCGCGTTCCCGCCTTCGCGACCGTCGACCTCGCCGGCGAGACCGTGCACGAGGTCGTCAGCCGCGGCAAGCACCTGCTG
>JAODAY010000124.1 GCA_025463665.1 Microbacteriaceae bacterium | reverse complement strand
CCGTCGCGACCACGAACCTTCTTCACGCGCAGGACATCGTCGCCGAGCTCACCTCCTCACTCAAGGTGGACGCCCGGGACGGCGGCGACCGGCTGCTCGCGCTCTACACCTACGTCACCTCGGCGCTCATCGACGCGAACGTGCACCGCAACGCGGCGAGGGTCGCAGAGTGCATCGCCCTGCTCGAGCCACTGCGCGCCGCGTGGCACGAGGCCGCCGGCCAGCTCTCCACGGCGCAGTCCGCCCAGCCGCGAACCGCGAGCGGGATGCTCGGGGTCGCCTGAACCATGGCACACGTCGACAGCTGGGCTGAGGTGATAGCCGCCCTCGAGGGGTACGCCGACGAGGTGCTGGAGACCGACGACGTCTCCGTCGAGTACCTGATACCGGAGGTCTGGGTGCCGCCGACGCACTCCGGCGCCCTGCCCGAGACCCTCGTCGAGCGGGCAACCGCGCTGCTCCTCGCCCAGAAAGACGCGCTGCAGCACCTCGACACGCTGCACAGCGCGACCGGTCGGCACCTCGCCGCCGTGCGCTCGGTGCCGAGCGAGCGGGACGACGCACAATCGGTCTACCTCGACGTGGTGGCATAACTTTCACCGTTCGTCTAACGGCCCAACTGCAGCGGCCGATAGCTAGACAGTGAAGAGCACGGATTGCTCACCACCAGGCCACGGATTGGCCGCCTCGCATCGCCTCCGAGACGGAAAATTCGTGCTGGAATCTGTGACGACCCAGGCGCTCAGCAGCGCACTCGACGGCCTCGCGCTGCGCCAGCGCACCATCGCGAGCAACATCGCGAACGTCAACACGCCCGGGTACCACGCCAAGCGGGTGCTGTTCGAAGATGCGCTCGCCGCCTCCGTGAAGAGGGGTGACGGCACAGTCGAGGCGACGACCGTGACCTCGCTCGAGCCCACGCTGCTCAACGGCAGCAATGTGAACCTCGACACCGAAATACTCTCGAATGTCGACACCGTGCTGCGATTCCAATTCGCCAGCCAGGCCGTCGGAGGCGCGTACTCGTCGCTGCGCACCGCGATGAAGACCAACTGATGACGTTCGACGCGATCGGCATCGCCGGCACCGGGCTCACGGTTCATCGCAAGTGGCTCGACGCCGTCTCCGACAACCTCGCCAACATCAATACCGTCACGAGCACCGACGGCGACGCCTTCCGCGCCCGCTATGTGATCGCCCAGGCCGGCGAGGGCACGACCGGGGCCTACGTCGCGGGCGCCGGCTACGGCGACGCCGAGGGCCGCGTGGTCTATGAGCCGGATCATCCGCTCGCCGATGCCGAGGGCTACGTGCGCTACCCCGAGATCGACCTCGCGTCGCAGATGGGACAGCTGATCATGGCGCAGCGGGGCTACCAGGCGAACGCCGCGGTCGTCGACCGCGCCAAAGAGGCATATCAGGCGGCACTGCAGATCGGACGCAACTGATGGATCCCATTTCTTCGGTGCAGGCAACGACCGGCACCGGTTACCTCTCGAGCGTCGGTGGCGTCCAGGCCACCGACGGATCGAACTTCGCGTCGTCGCTCACCGATGCAGTCGACGGGCTGCAGCAGCTGCAGAATGCGTCCGGCAACCTCGCCGTCCGAGCCGTCACGGGCGACCTCGACGACATCCACAACGCGACGCTCGCGTCGTCCCGCGCGTCGGTGACGCTCGAACTCGTCGCCGCAGTGCGGAACAAGGGAATCGACGCGTTCAACGAGATCATGAGGATGCAGGCCTGATGCCGAGCCAGATCACGTCGGTTTTCGCGCGGCTCACCAACGCGATCCGGGAATTCACCATCGCGCAGCGCACCGTGTCGATCATCGGCGTCGCCGTGCTCGTGCTGGGTGTCGTCGCGCTCGGCATGTGGGCCGCCAAGCCCTCCTACACGCCGCTCTTCTCCGGGCTCTCCGGCGAGGACGCGAACACGATCGTCGAGCAGCTGCGCACCGACGGCGTCGACTACGAACTCAGCAACGGCGGGGCAACCATCCTGGTCCCCGAGGAGTCCGTCTACGACCAGCGGCTCAAGGCGGCGGCGGCCGGCCTGCCGTCGGCGTCGACCGGCGGCTATTCGCTGCTCGACTCGATGGGCGTCACAGCCTCCGAGTTCCAGCAGAACGTCACGTACAAGCGCGCACTCGAGGGCGAGCTGGCGACGACCATCGAGGCGCTCAAGGGCGTCAAGACCGCGTCCGTTCGCCTTGCCATCCCCGAAGAGAGCGTCTTCGTCTCCGAGCAGAACGACCCGACAGCGTCGGTCTTCGTCGAGACCCAGAACGGCGTGAGTCTCACCGCCGACCAGGTGCAGGCGATCGTGCACCTCACCAGCGCGTCGATCGACGGCATGGCGCCGGCGGATGTCGCCGTGATCGACGCCAAGGGATCGGTGCTCTCGGCCGTGGGTGTCGGAGCTACGGGCGGAGCCGACCAGCAGGCGTCGGACTACGAGGGTGGCATCCGCAGCGCTGTTCAAACCATGCTCGACAAGGTTGTCGGCGTCGGCAACGCCACCGTCGTCGTCGCGGCGGATCTCAGTCGTGAGTCGGGTGAGCGCGTGGAGGAGACCTTCACCGCCCCCGAAGGCACTCCCGCGCTGAGCGAGTCGTCGACGACGGAGGGCACCGGCGCCGCCGGGGGCACCGCCGCCGGAGTGCTCGGCCCAGACAACATCGCGGTGCCGACACCTGCCGAGGCCGGCGACGGCACGAGCTCCTCATCGGTCGTGAAGAATAACGCCGTCAACAAGCTCACCGAATCCACGACCATCCCGTCGGGCACGCTCACCCGCAAGACCGTGTCGGTCGCGCTCAACCAGGGTGTGGCCAAAGGCCTCGACCTCAACGACGTCACCGACCTCGTCTCCTCCGCGGCGGGAATCGATGCGGCGCGCGGAGACGTCGTGACCGTCGAGGTTGTTCCGTTCAACGGGGCGGCGGCGACGGAAGCGGCCGAGGCCCTCGCGGCCGCGGAGGCAGCCGCCGAGGCCGACCGGCTCGCGGGCATCGTGCGCATGGCTCTCATCGCGCTCGGAATCGCCCTGCCCGTCATCGTGGCAATCTTCGTCTTCACCTCGCGCTCGCGAAACCGCAAACGCGACACTCGTGAGGCGATCGATCTCGCCGACCTGCGCAACACGCTGCACGGCACCACGACGGAGGCGATCACGACACCGCTTCGCGCGGCGATTCCCACCGTGCCGGCCTCGCCGTTGCTCGTCGAATCCTCCAGTGCCGACCGCACGCGCGCCGAGATCGACGCCCTCGCATCGCAGGATCCGCAACGCGCGGCCGAGTTCCTTCGCGGCCTCATGGATGAGAAGCAGCGCGCATGAGCGAGACGATCGCCCTGAGCGGCACCCAGAAGGCCGCCGTCGTGCTCATGAGCATGGACCAGCAGGCGGCCGTCGCCGTCATGCAGCAGTTCACCGAGCTTGAGGCTGAGGAGATCGCGAGCGAGATCGTCAAGCTGCGCCGGGTCGAAGCCGCAGTCGCCGACGGCGTGCTCTCCGAGTACCTCGACCTCACGGCGAAGGGCGGGTGGAGTTCGCGCGGCGGCAGAGAGATCGCGAGCAGCCTGCTCGAGGCCTCCTTCGGCACCGAGCGCGCGGGCAGCCTCATGAACCGTGTCGCCTCCAACATGGCCGGCAAGGCGTTCGAGTTTCTCGAGGGCGTCGAGGCGGGGAAGGTCGTCAGCCTGCTCGACGGTGAGCTGCCGCAGACTGTCGCGCTCGTGCTCGCCCACATGCGTCCCGATCACGCCTCACTCGTTCTCGCTGGCCTCGACGACGAACTACGCACCGAGGTCGCCCAGTGCGTCGGCACCATGGGCGTGCCGATTCCCGAGGCGGTGCGGGTCGTCGCCGAGACGCTTCGTGTTCGCGCGGGGGCCGTCTCTTCCAACGGTGACACTTCAGACGCGGTTGGCGGTGTGCAGCCCCTGGTCGAAATCATCAACCGGGCGGATGTCGCGACCGAACGCGCGCTGCTCGAGAGGCTCGACGAACTCGACCCGGAGCTGGCCGAAGAGGTGCGCTCACGCATGCTCACCTTCGCCGACATCGTCAAGCTCGAGAAGCGCGACGTTCAACAGGTGTTGCGCGGCATCGATGCCTCGGTGCTCGCCGTTGCGATGAAGGGTTCGACCGAGGCCGTCACCGAGGTCATCCGTTCGAACCTGTCGGAGCGAAACCGCGAGATCCTCGACGACGAGTCGAAGACACTCGGCCCGGTGCGCGCGTCGCAGGTGGAGGAGGCCCGCGCTGAAGTCGTGCGGGCGATTCGTGACCTCGAGGCGCAGGGCAGCATCACGGTGCAGCGCGGCGATGAGGACGAATATGTCTACTGAGTTCTCGACGGTCTCATTTCCCTCGTTGCACGGCGGGGGCCGCGACATCCGTCACGACCAAGCCAGGGCGAGCGGTCACGCCGCCGGGTACACGGCCGGTCTGCGAGCAGCCGAGAAGGAGATCGCGGCGCGCGTGGCCGCGGTCGAGGCGGAACACGCCGCGACGGCGCTGCATGCCCGAGCGAGGCTCGACCGCGCGGTGGCGCTGCTGAGCGCCGCTGCGAACGCCCTCGAGGCCCGCACCGTTCCCGTGCTCGAGGAGGCCCAGGCGGCGATCGCCGAGGGCGCCGTGCAGCTGGCCGAGGCGGTCGTGGGGAGCGCGCTCGGTGACGCCGGAACGGCAGCGCGGTCGGCGCTGGAACGCGCGCTCACGTCGGTCGACGTCGGCACCCTGAGCTGCGTGCGGATGAACCCCGCGGATCTCGACCTGATCGGGCAGAGCACCCTCGACGCGACGGGCGTCACATTCGTGCGGGACGCGACACTCGCCCCGGGCGACGCGATCAGCGAACTGCCCGACGGCTACCTCGACGCCCGGATCGGCACGGCGCTCGATCGCGCCCGCGAGGCACTCACCGAAGGACCCTCGTGACGACGCTGCTGCCTCCCCGCTCGCGCGGCTTCCTGAGCGCCATCCGGGCGGCCAGCCCGCAGCGTGTCGGCACCGTCACGTCGATCGTCGGGCTCGGTCTCGAGGTCAGCGGCCTCGACTGCGCCATCGGTGACCTCGTGCGGATCGGGGACGGCTCGCCCGTCGTCGCAGAAGTGATCGCGACCACGCGCACGGGGCTGCGCTGCATGCCGCTCAGCCGTCTCGCCGGCATCAGCGCGGGCGCCCCGGTGCGCGCGGAGGGCTCGCCGATGCTCGTGCCGACCGGAACCGGACTGTTCGGCCGCGTGATCGACGGGCTCGGCCGACCCATCGATGGCAAGGGGCCGCTGGATGTCGCGGCCTTCGTGCCCATCGACAACGACGCCCCCTCGGCCATGGACCGCGCCCGCATCGACACCCCGCTGCAGCTCGGGGTGCGCGTGCTCGACACCCTCACGACCGTGGGGCGGGGCCAGCGCATGGGGCTATTCGCCGGTTCCGGCGTCGGCAAGTCGTCGCTGCTCTCCATGATCGCGCGCGGCACCGACGCGCAGGTGTCGGTCATCGCACTCGTCGGGGAGCGGGGCCGCGAGGTGCGCGAGTTCCTCGAAGACGACCTGGGGGCGGAGGGTCTCGCCCGCTCCATCGTCGTCGTCTCGACGTCGGACGAACCCGCGATGATGCGCCTGCGCGCCGCGTTCACGGCGACGCGCATCGCGGAGTCGTTCCGCGACGGCGGCGACCACGTCATGCTCATGATGGACTCGCTCACCCGGGTCGCCATGGCCCAGCGCGAGATCGGTCTCTCGGTCGGCGAGCCGCCCGCCACTCGCGGGTACCCGCCGTCGACTTTCTCGCTGCTCGCGCAGCTGCTCGAGCGGGCCGGCACCGGCGCGACCGGTTCGGTCACCGGCATATACACGGTGCTCGTCGACGGCGACGACCACAACGAGCCGATTGCGGACGCGGCGCGTTCCATCCTCGATGGTCACGTGGTGCTCGACCGCAAACTCGCGGTGTCGGGCCACTTTCCCTCGGTCGACCCGCTGGCCTCGATCTCGCGGGTGGCGTCCCGCGTCAACACGCCGGAACACAGCGCGGTCGCGGCGCGACTCCGCACGGTGATGGCGGCGCGCAAGTCTGCGCAGGATCTTCTCGACATCGGCGCGTACCAGCCGGGCGCTAACCCGCTCGTCGATGCAGCGGTGGCGAACGAGACGGCGATCAACAGGTTCCTGCAGCAGCGCATGGGCGACCAGTCCTACTTCAGCGACGCGTGGGACGAACTCACCCGCCTGACGCGCGCGTTCGGCGGGGCCTGATGGCGCGTGCGTTCCGGCTGGCAAGCCTGCTGCGCCTGCGGCAAGTGCAACAGGATCAGGCGGCGAGCGACCTCGCGGCGGCACACGCCCGCGCCCGGGAGGCGACCGTGCGCCAGAACCGCACCAAGGCGGCCCTGGGGGCGGCGCCGACTGAACCCACGAGCAGTTCCGTGCTGTACGCGATCGCCGCGGCCCGGGCTTCGTCACGAAGCATGCTCGCCGAGCTGGGCGCGGTAGCCCAACGCGAAGAGGCGCATGTCGAGGCGGCGGCCGCTGCCTATGCCGAGGCGCGCGCGCGTTCGCTCGGGCTCGAGAAGCTCGAGGGCCGGCACGCCGAGCACCAGGCCGCAACCGACCTGGCCGCGGAGCAGACCGTCGTCGACGAGATCGCGTCCACCTCGATCCACCGCACGACTGGGCGGGGGACGCCGTGAGCATGCTCGCAGCACTGGCCGGCGGCCCGGCCGCGACGGCGCCCGTCGCCCAGGCCTCTGCCGTCGGCGGCGCCGAAGGATTCGCCGGTTCACTGCTCGGCGCCGTGCAGGAGGCGGCGGTGGCATCCGTTTCTACACGACCCACCGGAGGATTCGCTCACGCCGCCGCCATCGACCTCGCGCCGCGGGCGGTGTCGCTCGTCGGCGCGCTCGACCTGATCGATGCCGAAGCGCCGGACGCCGCGAGTGACTCCGGATTGGCGCTCGTCGCCGCGCCTCCGATCCCCGAGCCGACAGAGTCGACGCTCATGCCTCTGCTCTTGCCGGTCACCCTGGTGGTCGCGCCGACGGTGTCGGTGCAGCCCGCATCGTCCGAGCCCGTGCCGCCCGCACCCGCGCCTGGCGGCACTCCTTCGCACACCGAATCGACCCTCCTGCCGGCAGCCGCTCGCGTTGTGACGGCCGCACCGACTGATCAGGCCGCCGCTGTGCCGATGGCGGCCGATGACTTGCGAGTTCCGCACCTTCCCGCGGCTCCGGAACATGCGAAAGTCGCAAGTCGCGGAGTCGTGACCCCGGACGCCGCGACCGCCGTGCCCGCCGCCCCCAGCGCCGGGCCGACCGACCCGACCCTGGCTGCTTTCGCCGCAGCGCCGCTTGCACCGACCCCGGCTGCGCCCGCACCCGCCCTCGCCGCCACCAGGCGGGCTGCCGTTGCGCCATCCGAACCGGCTGTCGGCCCCTCGCCGGACATCGCACCCGCCTCGCTCTCGGCTGCCCCGCGCGACCTGGCCGCGGACGCATCGACTGATCTCGCCGCCGCCGTTCCGCTGGCGACGACCGGTGACGTGCGAGCCCCGCACCTTCCGCCGGCTCCGGAACACGCGAAACTCGCAAGCCTCGCGCTTGTCTCCGCGGATGCCGCAATCAACGGGACGGCCGCCTCGACCCCGGCCGCCGCACCCGATCTGAGCACGGCCGCATCCGCGCAGGTCGCCGCGGCTCTCCCGTTGGCGACCGGTGACGTGCGAGTTCCGCACCTTCCGGCGGCCCCGGAACGCGCGAAACCCGCAAGTCTCGCGGTCGCGTCCCCGACGGCGGCTGCTGCGGGACCGGTCGACGCCGCACCCACCGAGCCCGCCGCCGCCGCTGCCCCGGCCGCGCCCGGGATCGCCCCAGCCTCGACCGCTGTCCCGCTTCTGGCCGCGCCTTCCGGCCCCGTCGCGCCCGCGGCATCCGCCCCGACTGCACCGACGCCCCCCGCCCCACTCGCGACGCAGGTCGCGACACCGATCTTCACGCTCGCCGCTGCGGGCACCGGCGAACACACCATGACGATCGACATTGCGCCGGAGAACCTCGGATCGCTGACGGTTCGCGCGCACGTCAGCCCAGACGGAGTTCGGGTGGAGCTGTTTGCGTCGAGCGATGTCGCGCGGGAGGCGGTGCGCGCGATTCTGCCCGAGATTCGCCGCGACCTCGGCAGCGCCGGTCTCGGGTCGAACCTCGACCTCTCGTCGCAGAACCAGCCGACTGATCGCGACGGCGCGGGCGCGGGCAACCAGAGCCCGTCCCCGCAGGAATCCGGCCAGCGGCGGGCACTTCAGACCGCCCAGGAGACCACGGCGGTGCGCTGGCAGCTCGGCGACCCCGCCATGACCATCGACGTGATGGCCTGATGAGAATGCACACCAGACACAGGAGCACCCACGAATGAGCATCGACCCCGTGGTCGGAACCGTCGGCGTCAGTACGCCGGTCGCGGCCGCAGCCACACCCAAGCAGACGATGGACTCGGACGTGTTCATGTCGCTGCTCGTCTCACAACTGCGCAATCAGGACCCCAGCTCGCCCATGGACACCAACGAGATGATCTCGCAGACCACCCAGCTCGCGATGATGGAGAAGATGACGGAGCTCACCTCCACGAGCACCGAGAACTTCTCGCTGCAGATGCGCATCGCAGCGGCCGCCATCATCGGCAAAGAGGTCAGCTATCTCGGCAAAGACGGTCTGCCCATCAAGGGCACGGCGTCGAGTGTCTCCTTCGCAGGCCCCGTGCCGCAGGTCACCGTCAACGGTGTGGAGGTCGCACTCGACCTCATCGCCGGCATTACTTCTCCCACCGCTCCCACTCCAGTTCCCTGACTTCCACCGCAACGGAAAGGCTCAACCATGCTTCGCTCGCTCTACGCCGGAATCTCCGGTCTTCGCTCGCACCAGACGATGCTCGACGTCACCGGCAACAACATCGCCAACGTCAACACCGCGGCGTTCAAATCGTCATCCGTGCAATTTCAGGACACCCTGTCGCAGCTGACCAAGGGTGCCGCAGGGCCGCAGGCCGGCGCCGGCGGAACGAACCCCGCGCAGGTCGGACTGGGTGTTCTCGTCGCGGGCATCTCGACAAACTTCGCGCAGGGCTCCACGCAGGCGACCGGCCGTGCGGCCGACCTGATGATCTCGGGCGACGGCTTCTTCGTCACGCGCGACGGCAACCAGACCTCGTACACCCGCGCCGGCGCCTTCGATTTCGACGCCTCGGGCCGCCTCGTGAGCCCGGACGGGTCGATCGTTCAGGGCTGGGGCGCCGTCGACGGGCAGGTCACCGAGGGTGGTGCGGTAGGCGACATCACGCTGCCGCTCGACACCGTCTCGCCCGGAGTCGCCACCACGACCGCCACGATGGGCGGCAACCT
>JAODAY010000093.1 GCA_025463665.1 Microbacteriaceae bacterium | reverse complement strand
GAAGACGTGATCACCGAGGTCATCGACGCGCACACGTCGGAGGGTCACTCCGACGATTGGGACTTCGACGCGCTCTGGACCGAGCTGAAGACGCTCTACCCGGTGGCGATCACGGTCGACGAGCTGCTGACCGAGGCCGCGAATGTCGTCGACGAGGGCGGGCTGTACGTTCTCGGCACCGAGCGTCACTAGTCCCTTCGGATCTACAACCAGCTGCGTGGCCGGTCGGGGCGCCAGGGCGACCCCGGCGAGAGCCGTTTCTACCTGTCCCTGCAGGACGACCTCATGCGGCTGTTCAACAGCGGCGCAGCGGAGGCTCTCATGGGCAGGGGCAACGTGCCGGACGATCTCGCGATCGAATCGAAGGTCGTGAGCCGTGCCATCCGTAGCGCGCAGTCGCAGGTCGAAGGCCGCAACGCCGAGATCCGCAAGAACGTGCTCAAGTACGACGACGTTCTGAACCGCCAGCGCGAAGCCATCTACGGTGACCGTCGCCACATTCTCGAGGGCGACGACCTGCAGGACCGCGTGACGCGGTTCCTCGAAGACGTGATCACCGAGGTCATCGACGCGCACACGTCGGAGGGTCACTCCGACGATTGGGACTTCGACGCGCTCTGGACCGAGCTGAAGACGCTTTACCCGGTGGCGATCACGGTCGACGAGCTGCTGACCGAGGCCGGCAGCCGCGGTAAGGTCACCGAGGCGTTCCTCACGAAGGAGATCCTTTCTGACGCGAAGCTCGCCTACGAGCGGCGCACCGCGCAGCTCGGGGAGCCCGCGATGCGCGAGCTCGAACGTCGCGTCGTGCTCTCGGTTATCGACCGCCGCTGGCGCGACCACCTCTACGAGATGGACTACCTCAAGGACGGCATCGGACTGCGCGCCATGGCACAGCGTGACCCGCTCGTCGAGTACCATCGTGAGGGATTCGCGCTCTACCAGAGCATGATGGGGCAGATTCGCGAGGAGACCGTCGGCTTCCTGTTCAACCTCGAGGTCGAGGTGACGGGTGGCGGGGCCGCCGCCCCGATCGTCGCCGCGAAGGGGCTGACGGCGGACGCCGCTCCGGCCGAGCGCCTCAGCTACTCGGCGCCGAGCGCAGACGCGAACGGCGAGGTCGAGGTGCGCAACCAGCGCGGCCAGGTCGAGCGCGCCGCGACGGCGAAGGCGCAGCAGGCCACCCAGCAGAACCCGACGCTCGCGCGAGCGGCCACTCCGGCCCGGGTGGCGCCCGCGAAGAAGGGCGCCTTCGGCCAGTCGTCTGAGACGCCGGAAGCGACGGCGGCGCCGGTCAACCGGGCCCAGCGTCGGTCGCAGGACAAGAAGAAGTAGTTCCGCTCACAAACGACTCCGCCCCGCACCTCCCGTGTGGGGCGGAGTCGTTTGTGCTGTCAGCTCTCGGTGATCACGGAACGTTTCTCGGTGATCACCGAACGTTTCTCAATGATCACAGAACGTTTCTCAGTGATCACAGAACGTTGATTGCGGTCGCCCGCCATCGGCTGTCGAAGCCCTCGAGGCGCAAAGCCACCGCCCGGGTACGTGCCCTGCCGATCACGATCACCACCGCTTCGACCACTCCGTCGCGCGGCTCATAGATCGAGGTCGAGCCGATCGTGAAGGTTGGGCGCCCGGCTACCTGCCCCTTGGCCTGGCGCGCCCGGGTCGACAACACGACACGTTTCAGAAGGTGACGGTAGACGTCTTCGCTCACCCAGCGCGTGATCTGTTCGAGGTCTCTGGCCCCGGCGAGAATCTCGATGACGCATCCCGTGAGATTCTCGAGCAACGGGCCCGGATCGGGGAGCACGGCGCGAGGCGTGGGCTGCGCACCGAAGAACTCGTCTTCGTCGTAGTGGAGCTTCGTGGTTCTCGGGTGTGATTCGTTGACGTCGTCGCGTGCCCTGATCACCGCGCTCATCCCTGGTCTCCCATCGTGCATCGCGGGGGGATTTCACCCCCGGATGGGGGTGAAGACACTCAAGCAGAAACCGAAAAGGGCAGATCCGAGCGTGGCTTTATCTTTGGATAACCGCTATCGTTCGGCGGCGGTGATGGCTAGGGTCGCCCCATGCGCTGGGACAGACTGTTCGACGACCTCGAGGGCCAGCTCGAACAGGAGTTGAGCGCCGAGGAGCTCGATGAACGAGCCGAGGAGGAACGACTGCGCCTCGGCAGGCTGTCGCTGCGCGACCGGATCGTCGCCGTGCACGATGCGGTTGAGGCCGACGAGGCCGCAGACGATGCGGACCATGCGATCGCCGTGGTGCTGGCGTCGGGTGAGATGGTCACCGTGCGCCCCACCACCTTCGGGCGCGACTGGTTCGCCGCCGTCGTGGTCGAGGCGGGTGCGCCGCGCGTCCACTGCATCGTGCCGATAGAGGCGATCGCGGCGCTTGTGCTCTCGCGCACGCAGACAGAGCAGAGTCTCACCCCGGCGGCCGGCGAGCGGGGCGAGCACTCGCTCTCGGCCCGGCTCACACTGACGTTCGTGTTGCGCGACCTGTGCCGTCGCCGGGCCCCGGTGCGGCTGCACACCAGAACGGGCGAACTGAACGGCACCATCGACAGGGTCGGTCGCGACCACCTCGACCTCGCCGTGCACGAGATCGACCAACCGCGCCGCTCCCGTGCCGTCGTGCAGTACCGCGTCGTGCCTTTCGCTCAGCTGTTGTTGGTGCGGTTCTGATCCTTGCCGCGCGAGCCGGTGTCGCGGGGAGTGCGCCCGGCCGCGAGTTCGGGAATGTTGGCAAAATCCGACTGGTTCCACAAGCTCATGCGCCTGGCCTCCTCGTACTTCGCCTCGATGTACGACTCGAGCACCGAGCGTTCGACCCGCCATTGGCCCCTGGCGCCGACCTTGATCGCCGGGAGCTCCCCGGAGCGGACGATGGAGTACGCCTGACCCAGTGAGATGTTGAGCACCTCGGCCGTGTCGGTGAGGGTCAGGAAGCGGCCGAGGCTCGCGGCATCCTTCTCGTCCATGCGTCGATTATGGCCGTCGTGTCGCGTCGTCGGCAGTTCTGTGGATAACTTTCCCGCGGTCACGCGCGACTCGCAACCATGGTGTGCACCGGTGCCGAAGGAGAGCCAGCATGACGACGAGCCGCCTGCGAGAGTCGGTGGATGCCGCGAAGACACGTACGGGTCGCCGCTTCTGGTTCGATCCGCGCTTCGCAATCGGCATCGCGCTCATCGTCGCGTCGGTCGTCGGCGTACTCGCCATAGTCACGACCGCGGACTCGCGAATCGTCGTCTACTCTGCTCGCCAGCCGCTCGCGCCGGGCGACCGCATCGACGTTCGCGATCTCCGGTCGACGAGCGTGCGGCTCGAGGGCGCCGAGAAGGAGTACCTGCTGCCCGGCGATGTGCCTGCCGACGGACTCGTCGTCACACGGGCCGTGGGGGAGGGCGAACTCGTTCCCGCCTCGGCGATCGGCAGCGCGGCCGGGGTGCAGGAGGCCTCCGTCGTGCTGTCGGTGAACGGGGA
>JAODAY010000072.1 GCA_025463665.1 Microbacteriaceae bacterium | reverse complement strand
GACCTCGCGCTCGAGCAGGCTGACCGGCTGTGGATCGACGTCAAGCGTTCCTGGCGCCTGAACGAGCGCCACTACGGCGCGCTGCAGGGGCTCGACAAGGCCGAGACCCTCGAGAAGTTCGGACCGGAGAAGTTCATGGAGTGGCGCCGCAGCTTCGACGTGCCGCCGCCCGTGCTCGACGACGACGCCGAGTACAGCCAGGCGAACGATGAGCGCTACGCCGACCTGCCCGACACCGACCTGCCGCGCACCGAGTCCCTCAAGCTGGTCATCGACCGTATGCTGCCCAACTGGGAGAGCCACATCACCGCCCACCTCGCCGCCGGAAAGACCCTGCTGGTCACGGCACACGGCAACTCGCTGCGCGCGCTCATCAAGCACCTCGACGGCATCAGCGACGCCGACATCAGCGAGCTCAATGTGCCGACCGGCATCCCGCTGGTCTACGAACTCGACGAGAACTTCATGCCGGTGAAGCCGGCCGCCTACCTCGACCCCGAGGCCGCGGCCGCGGGCGCCGCCGCTGTGGCAAACCAGGGCAAGAAGTAGGCCGCCGCGCGCGGCTTGCGCCTCCCCGGGGCGCCGCGCATGGCTCACCGTGCTGAAGCCGGGTGCGCGCGGCTCCGCCGCCTTGCGACCCTCTGGGGGGTGCGCGCGGTTTTTTCGCTGCCGCGGCTGAATGTTCGGCCGCGGCAGCGAAACCTCGCCGCGCGATCATGGGCGCGGCCTCGCGGGACACGCGCGGTTTCGCGGGCCCGCGATGGGCGCTGCTTGGTGGCCTGGCGAGCGGATGCACCGCGGCGCCGTCGTGCGGACGCCGCTAGATGCAGCGCGCCGCCGCCCGCCGCCCGCAGGCGCCGCCCGCCGCCGCACCAGACCCGCAGGCCCGCCGCCTGACTACGAGTGCGCGGGAACGACCCAATCGCCCGTGGCCAGGTACTGCACCTTCTTGGCGATCGAGACCGCGTGGTCGGCGAAGCGCTCGTGGTACCGGGAGGCCAGGGTCGCGTCGACGGTGTCGACCGCTGCGCCCTTCCAGGTCTCGCCGAGCACTTTGTCGAACACGCTGAGGTGCAGCGCGTCGATGCGGTCGTCGTCGTTTCGGATCTCCTCGGCGAGGCGAACGTCTTCGTGCTTCAGCAGTTCAACGAGCTTGTTCGCGATCGCAACGTCGAGGCTGCCGAGTTCGGCAAAGGTGCTGCGCAGGCTCTTCGGCACCACCTTGTCTGGGAAGCGGTATCGGGCGAGCTGCGCGATGTGCTCGGACATGTCGCCCATGCGCTCGAGGGACGCCGAGATGCGCAGGGCGCTCACGACGATGCGCAGGTCGCGTGCGACCGGCTGCTGCCGGGCGAGGATATTGATCGCGAGCTCGTCGAGTTCGAGGGCCATGATGTCGATGCGGTCGTCGTCGGCGATCACCCGCTCGGCGAGTGTGACGTCGGATTCGTTGAACGCCCTCGTGGCATTGTCAATGGAGATGGCGACCAGGGTCGCAATCTCGACGAGGCGCTCCTGAACTTCCTGGAGTTCCTGCTGAAATACCTCGCGCACGTTATCGTCCCTTTCGCAGCGGGAATAGTTTCACCCGCACAGTTCAGGCCACACTGCTCTCGTGAGGTTAACGGCAGGTGTTGCCCGCTTGAACAGTGTGCGAAGTGCACCGGCCGTTCACCCTCTGCAGTGAAGCCAGCCTCAAGAAGTTACTAATCTAGTCCATATGGACTCCGAATGGCTGGTGGCCTTGTCACTCGCCTTCGGGGTAATCGTCGGCGCAGGCATGGTCATGATCGTTGTGCTGGCCGCTCGCCGCGGCCAGCGTGCCGTCGATGTTGTGAGTTCCTCCGTGCCCGACGGTATCGACCAGGTGATCGACGCCCTCGACTCGGCCGGTGTCGTGCTCGATCCGTCGAACAACGTGGTGAAGGTCAGCCCCGGCGCCCTGGCCTTCGGTTTGGTCTCGCACCAGTCGCTCGTGCACCCGCAGCTCGTCAAGCTCGTGGACGGCGTGCGTCGCACCGGTGTGACGGCCAGCGAAGAGGTGCACATCGCCCGCGGTCCGTTCGGCGACGCGTACCTGCACCTGATGGTTCGCGTCGCACGACTGGGGAGCCGCTACGTCCTGTTGCTCGCCGAAGACCGCACCGAGTCATACCGGCTCGACGACGTTCGTCGTGACTTCGTCGCGAACATCAGCCACGAGCTCAAGACCCCTATCGGCGCTGTGAGCCTGCTCGCCGAAGCGCTCTCCCAGGCCTCGGACGACCCGCCCCAGGTGCGTCGATTCGCGAAGCGCCTGACGAAGGAGTCGCAGCGCCTCAGCCGCATCACGCAGGAGATCATCGAGCTGTCCCGGCTGCAGGCCGCCGACGCGCTCGCCAAGCCCGAGCTCGTGTCCATCGACCAGGTGATCGCGCACGCCATAGACCAGAACGAGGTCGCGGCCGCGGCGGCGTCGGTCAAGCTCGTGAGCGGCGGCGAAGCCGGTGCAATGGTCTACGGTGACGAGGCGCTCCTCGCGGTCGCGATGCACAACCTCATCGCCAACGCGGTGCAGTACTCCCCGTCGCCCTCTCGCGTGGGGATCGGGGTGCGCTGCACCGAGGGCGTCGTCGAGATTGCCGTGACCGACCAGGGCGTGGGCATTCCCGAGGAAGACCTCGACCGCGTGTTCGAGCGCTTCTACCGCATCGACCCCGCGCGCAGCCGCAACACCGGCGGTTCCGGTCTCGGGCTCAGCATCGTCAAGCACGTCGTTCACAACCACGGCGGCGACGTTCGCGTCTGGTCGCAAATGGGCAGCGGTTCGACATTCACCATCCGACTACCGCAGGCCGCACCGGCCGATGGCGGCCAGGGAGAAGAAAAATGACCAGGATCCTCATCGTCGAAGACGAAGCCTCGCTCAGCGAGCCGCTCGCCTACCTGCTCGAACGCGAGGGCTACGAGACGACGATCGCGGCCGACGGACTCACCGCAATCGAGGAGTTCGACCGCAGCGGTGCCGACCTCGTGCTGCTCGACCTCATGCTGCCCGGGCTGCCCGGCACCGAGGTGTGCCGCGAGCTGCGCAACCGGTCGACGGTGCCGATCATCA
>JAODAY010000069.1 GCA_025463665.1 Microbacteriaceae bacterium | reverse complement strand
CGACCGACTTGGGCGAGAGCTCGAAGTCGCCGATCCACGGCTGCGTCGCGCTGTACTTCTCGAACGCGGCGTCCAACAGCTCTTCCAGAGGTTTCGGCCAGGTGACGTGCTCGAGCAACTCCATGCGCTGGTCGTATTCGATGCCCTCGGCCTTCATGGATGCGACGGCCTCCCCCCGCGCGAGAAACTGCTGCTGCGACAGGATAGGCCGCGGGTCGTCGAGCGTCGCCTCGAGGATCGAGATCACGTCGAGCGCGTAGCTCGGCGACTCGGGGTCGAGCAGTTCGAACACGGCGAGGGCGAACGGCGACAGCGGCTGGTTGAGCGCGAAATTGGGCTGCAGGTCGACGGTGAGACGGATGTCGTACCGCGTCGGCGGCGTTATCGGCTCGTCGTCGGACATGTCGAACGAGTCGTAGCCGCCGTCGTCGAAACCATCCACCGTCTCCAGCGCCGCTTTGAGCGCGGGCGCGGTGACGATCGGCTCGGCGACGGGCACCTGCTCGACGACGTCGGCGGCACGCAGTGTGCGGTAGATCGCGAGGGCCTGACGAGCCATGGCGAGCTGCTTGATCCACGGGTCGTGGCTGCCGAAGATGAGGTCGCGCATGTCCTGGAAGGCGTCGCCCCCGCGCGCGATCACGTTGAGGATCATCGAGTGGCTCACCTGCATGCTCGATGACAGCGTCTCGGGTTCGGCGGAGATGAGCCGGTTGAAACTCGGCTCGCCCCACGAGACGAAGCCCTCCGGCGCCTTCTTGCGCACCACCTTCTTGAGCTTCTTCGGGTCGTCCCCCGCCTTGGCGACGAGCCTCGCGTTCTCGCTCTCGTGCTCGGGCGCCTGGGCGACCACGGTTCCCGCGGTGTCGTAGCCGGCGCGACCGGCGCGCCCCGCGATCTGGTGGAACTCGCGCGCCGTGAGCTGGCGCATACGCACGCCGTCGAACTTGGTGAGCGCCGTGAACAGCACCGTGCGAATCGGCACGTTGATGCCCACGCCGAGGGTGTCCGTGCCGCAGATGACGCGCAGCAGCCCCTGCTGGGCGAGCTGCTCGACGAGTCGGCGGTACTTCGGCAGCATGCCGGCGTGGTGAACGCCGATGCCGGAACGGATGAGCCGGCTGAGCGTCTGCCCGAAGACCGTCGTGAACCGGAAGTCGCCGATCGCCGCGGCGATCTCGTCGCGCTGCTCCCTGGAGACGACTTTGATGCTCGTCATCGACTGCGCACGCTCGAGAGCGGCCAGCTGCGAGAAGTGCACGATGTAGATCGGCGCCTGGCCGGTACTGAGGAGGTCCTCGATGGTCTCGTGCACGGGGGTGGTGGCGTAGCTGTAGCTGAGCGGCACCGGTCGTTCGACGCCGGTGACGACGGCGGTCTCCCTGCCGGTGCGGATGGTGAGGTCGTCGGCGATGCGGGACACGTCGCCGAGCGTCGCCGACATGAGAATAAACTGCACGCGCGGCAGCGCGAGCAGGGGCACCTGCCATGCCCATCCCCGGTCGGGGTCGGCGTAGAAGTGAAACTCGTCCATCACGACCTGGTCGACGTCGGAGTCGGCGCCGCCGCGCAAAGCAACGTTGGCGAGAATCTCGGCCGTGCAGCAGATGATCGCGGCATCGGGATTCACCGAGGAGTCGCCGGTGACCATGCCGACGTTCTCGGCGCCGAAGATGTCGACGAGGGCGAAGAACTTCTCCGACACGAGCGCCTTGATCGGGGCCGTGTAGTAGGTGCGCTTGCCTTGGGCGAGGGCCGAGAAGTGCGCGCCGATCGCGACGAGCGACTTTCCGGTGCCCGTGGGGGTGGAGAGGATGAGGTTCGCGCCGGAGACGATCTCGATGAGGGCCTCCTCCTGCGCGGGGTACAGGGTGAGGCCGCGATCGGACGCCCATGCGGCGAAGTTTTCGAACGCGGCATCCGCGTCGAAGGGGCTCGGGGCTCGATCGAGGAGCGATGCGGTGACGGTGGTGGCGGCATCCTCTGGCATGATGCTTCGATTTTGCCTTACCCGCGCCCCGAGCGCCGACCAGTGGGCGGTATCACCGCCGTTCGGGCACTATTGCGGGCACACGGACAGGGTGACCGCCCCGAACTGCACCCCGCCGCCGCCGCTCTGCCGTGAGATCCAGTCGATGCGGCGCAGCAGCGGCTCCGACCACTCGAGGAGACTCTCGGCGCGACGCTGCGCACCGATGCCGTGCACGACGACAAGGGAGGTCATCGAGCGCGTGACGTCGTCGTCACGATCGGGGGCGAGAAGTTCATGTCGGCGCGCTCATCTCGGGATTCTTGACAATCAAAGCTAACGCCATTAGCTTGTGAGCTATGAACACTAGCTTCCAGTCCCTGGTGGTTCCCGGCGGCACCATCGCCTACGAGGTGGCCGGCTCCGGCCCCCTCGTCGTCTGCCTGCCCGGGATGGGCGAACTCCGCTCGAGCTTTCGGCTCCTCGCACCCGCGCTCGTGGCTGCCGGGTATCGCGTCGTCACCGTCGACCTGCGCGGGCACGGCGACAGCAGCGCGGCCTTCTCCTCGTACGGCGACGAGGAGACCGCCGCCGACACGATCGCACTCATCGAGCATCTGGGCGAGGCATCCGTCATCATCGGCAACTCGATGGGCGCGGCAGCGGCGGTGCTTGTGGCCGCCGAGCGGCCGGAACTCGTGCGCGGCCTCGTGCTCATCGGGCCGTTCGTGCGCGACCCGGCAACGACGGCCGTCGTGCGCGTCGCGATGCGGTTTCTGCTCGCGCCGCCGTGGATCGCGGCCGTCTGGCGGCTGTACCTGCCGTCGCTGTATGCCGGTCGCACGCCCGACGACTTCGGCGCCTATCGCGCCTCGATCATGGCGAGCCTGCGCCGGCCGGGGCGCGCGGCCGCGTTCTCGCGCACGGCCCGGCTGAGTCACGCCGGCGCGGAGCGAGCGCTGCCGACGGTGTTCGCCCGAACCCTGGTCGTGATGGGCGAGCTCGATCCTGATTTTCCGGATGCCGCGGCCGAGGCCGCCTGGATCGCCGAACGCCTCGGTGCCGACACGGTCATGGTGCCGGAGGCCGGCCACTACCCGCACGCGCAACGTGCCGACATCGTGACCCCCGCCATCACGAACTTCCTGCGAGAGCACGCGGCCCGTGGCTAGGGCGGGACTGACCCCGGCGAGGGTGATAGACGAGGCACAGGTCGCCGTCGACGAACTGGGGGTCGACGCGCTGAGCCTGACGGCGCTCGCGACCAGGCTCGGGGTCAGGGTGCCGAGCCTGTACAAGCACATCGAGTCGCTCGACGCGGTTCGGCAGGCCATATCGGTGCGCGCGAAGGTCGACTTCGCCGACACGCTCGCCCGCGCCGCCGTCGGGCGGGCGGGCGGCGACGCCCTGCTCGCCGTGTGCAACGCCTACCGTGACTGGGCGGGCACGCACCCGGGCAGGTACCAGACGACCTTGCGCGCGGCGAATCCCGGCGATCCGGCCGACATCGCGGCGAGCGAGCGCGCGGCCGAGGTGATCTTCGAGGTGCTCGCGGGCTACGGGCTCGACGAACCGCAGAGAGTCGATGCGACGCGACTGCTGCGGGCGACCCTGCACGGCTTCGTGTCGCTCGAGGCGGCGGGCGGCTACCTCCTGCCCGTCGACGTCGACCGCAGTTTCGACCGCGCCATCGCGGCCCTCGACCGGGCCCTCGCCGGGTGGAGCGGAGGGGTGGAGCTGCCGGGAGGACGCTGACAGGCCGACGTGCGCCCAGCCGGTCCCCGGGCGCGTCGCTTAGAATCGTGTGTGCCTTCCCTGCCTGACGCCCCGCAGCCCGACGCCGCCGTGCCCGATTCCTCTGGAACCGATTCCTCTGGGCTCCCGGGGTCGGCCATCGACCCCACCGACCTCGAGGTCACGCTCCGCGTGCTCGAAAGCATGTCGGCCATCGACGAGGAACACCCCGACTTCGTCACCGTGCGCCGTGCGACCGCGAAGATGTTCAAGTCGGTCAAGAAGGAACGCCGCCTCGACAAGCGCGCGACCATCGCCGACGCCGACCGCGCCGTCGTCGCCGCGACAGCAACCGGAGCGCCCGACCGAATCGACGACGAGACCCGGGGCGTTCCGATCTCGACGAGCACGACCGCCGCCACGGCCGGCACGCTGCTGAAACCCCGCAACTGCTACATCTGCAAGCAGCCGTACACGCAGGTCGACGCGTTCTACCACCAGCTTTGCCCCGGGTGCGCGGCGAAGAGCCACGCCAAGCGCGACGCCCACACCGACCTCACGGGCAAGCGCGCCCTGCTCACCGGTGGCCGCGCGAAGATCGGCATGTACATCGCACTGCGCCTGCTGCGTGATGGCGCCCACACCACCATCACCACGCGTTTCCCCCGTGATGCCGTGCGGCGCTTCACCTCGCTGCCCGACTCGGCGGACTGGATCGACAGGCTGCGCGTCGTCGGCATCGACCTTCGCGACCCCGCCCAGGTGATTGGACTCGCCGAGTCGGTCGCCGAGCAGGGCCCGCTCGACATTCTCATCAACAACGCCACTCAGACAGTGCGCCGCTCCCCCGGCGCCTACCAGCCGCTCGTCGACGGCGAGCTCGCCCCGTTGCCCGACGGGCCGCTGCCCGAGCTCGTGACCTTCGGCCACACCAACGATCCGCACCCGCAGGCTCTTGCCAAGTCGGTGACCGCGCACCCGATCCTCGCGGCCGCCGCGACCCGTGCGGAGCAGCTCACCGAGCAGGCCATGACCGCAGGCTCCTCGTCGCTCGAGCGCCTCGCCGCGGGAACGGCGATCGACGCCGGCGGACTGCTGCCCGACCTGCACGACGCCAACTCGTGGACCCAGCACGTCAACGAGGTCGACCCGCTCGAGATGCTCGAGGTGCAGCTCGCGAACACGACGGCGCCGTTCATCCTCATCTCCAAGCTGCGTCCGTCGATGGCCGCGTCGCCGGCGCACCGCAAATACGTCGTCAACGTCTCGGCGATGGAGGGCGTCTTCGGACGCGGATACAAGGGTCCGGGTCATCCGCACACCAACATGGCGAAGGCTGCGGTCAACATGCTCACGCGAACGAGCGCGCGCGAGATGCTGGAGACCGACGGCATCCTGATGACCAGCGTCGACACCGGCTGGATCACCGACGAGCGTCCGCACCCGACCAATGTGCGCCTCGCCGAGGAAGGCTTCCACGCCCCGCTCGACCTCGTCGACGGAGCGGCCAGGGTCTACGACCCCATCGTGCGCGGTGAGGCCGGGGAAGATATCTTCGGCGTGTTCCTCAAGGACTACGAACCGAGCTCGTGGTGATGGGCGACGACGCCGTCGCTTTCCTGCGTGCGGCCGGATCGGGCACTCGCGTGGTGATCCGCTACGCGCTGCACGACGGCGAAGAGTCGGCAACTGACGCCCTGGGATACCTCTCCGGAACCAGCTCGACGCAGTGCGTCGTCGCCACGGTGCGGGGGCTGACGACGATCGACTTCGACGACGTCATCGCCGCCAGAGAGGTCCCACCGCCGCCCGCGCCGCGCGAGCGCTGAGCCGCACGGAATACCGCGTGGCATCCGTCGGTTGCAACTTCCATACATTTGAATCGACTTGCGCACAGGAGAACACCCATGGCTGACCTCGAACTCGGACTCGACACATTCGGTGATGTGACAGCGGATGCCACGGGTGCTCCGCTCCCCCACGCGCAGGTGATCCGCAACCTCGTCGAGCAGGGCGTGCTCGCCGACCAGGTGGGCGTCGACTTCATCGGCATCGGTGAACACCACCGCGAGGACTTCGCCGTCTCCGCACCCGACGTCGTGCTCGCGGCCATCGCGGCGCGCACCTCGCGCATCCGTCTCGGATCGGCGGTCACCGTGCTCAGCTCCGACGACCCCATCCGGGTCTTCCAGCGGTACTCCACGCTCGACGCCATCTCGGGCGGCCGCGCCGAGGTCATTCTCGGCCGGGGTTCCTTCACAGAGTCGTTCCCCCTCTTCGGTTTCGACCTCGCCCAGTACGAGGAGCTCTTCGACGAGAAGCTCGACCTGTTCGCCCACGTGCGCGAACAGGAACCGGTGACGTGGGAAGGCACGACGCGCGCGCCGCTGCAGAACCAGTCGGTGTTCCCGCCGATCGAGAACGGCAAGCTGACGAGCTGGATCGGTGTCGGAGGCAACCCGGAGTCGGTCATTCGCGCCGCTCGCTACGGCATGCCGCTCATGCTGGCCATCATCGGCGGTGAGCCGCTACGTTTCGCCCCGCTCGTCGACCTGTACCACCGCGCTCTCGAGCAGCTGGGACAGCCCACTCTTCCCGTCGGCGAGCACTCGCCCGGGCACGTGGCCGAGACCGATGAGCAGGCGCGCGAGGAACTCTGGCCGCACTATGCGACGATGATGGCGCGCATCGGCAGGGAACGCGGCTGGGCGCCGCTGACGCGTGCGCAGTTCGATGCCGCCGCGGCCCCCGAGGGTGCGCTGTTCGTCGGATCTCCCGAGACCGTCGCCACGAAGATCGCCTATGCCGCGAAGGGCCTCGGTCTCTCGCGCTTCGACCTGAAGTATGGCAATGGCGGCCTCGCGCACGACAAGCTCATGAAGAGCATCGAGCTCTACGGAACGCGCGTCATTCCGAGGGTGCGGGAGCTGCTCGCGTAGCACCTGGCTCTACTCGCCAAAACGGCGCGTCCCCCGCTGCGGGCGCTAGCTCGCCGGGTCGTACCCGAACTCGCGGAGCTCCTGCGAGCACCGGCAAGCCACGGCGATCTTCCGCGCCCACTCGACCGCGTCCTCACGCGTCGGCAGCTCCAGCACGGCGAAGCCGCCGGTCAGATCAGAGCCGGGGTAAGTCTCGGTGCTCACCGCCCCATCGGCGGCGACCAGCACTGGATCAACGCGCTCCTCGATCCCGCCGCCGAAGACATAGACGCCGGCGGCTTTCGCCTCCTCGATCACGGCGTGGGATTCGGCGGTGACGATCGGAAGCTCCTCGTCGGTGACCACCATGGCTTCGCTTGGAAAGGAGATGAGGAATTTGGTCATCTCTCGATGGTGCCCCATGGGCCGGCGGCACAGCAACGGGTGCACTCTGGCATTTCACGCAGCAACCTGCGGTATGAATCGCACATGACGAAATCACTCCTGGGCA
>JAODAY010000346.1 GCA_025463665.1 Microbacteriaceae bacterium | reverse complement strand
CCGTTGTCGCCGCGCTTGACGCTCTCGCGGCCCGCGCCGGGCCCGCGTGCGCCGCTCGGCCGCAGTCCCCAGGTGAAGGGCTGGCGGCGGGGCGACTCGTCGTCGTTCATCGGGGCGACTACTTCGTGAGGCCCAGGTCGTCCAGGCCGAGTGCGGCGAAATACGGGTAGCCGGCGGCTTCGATGATCTCGCGCGCGCCGGTATCCCGGTCGACGACAACGGCAACGCCGGCGATCTCCGCCCCGACCTTGAGCAGCGCCTCGATGGCCTTGAGCGGTGATCCACCGGTGGTCGATGTGTCTTCGAGCACCACCACGCGCTTTCCGGCGAGGTCGGGTCCTTCGACCTGGCGTCCACGCCCGTGGTCCTTGGGTTCCTTGCGCACGACGAAGGAGTCGTAGGAGAGCCCCTGCGCGACGCCCTGATGCATCACTGCGGCAGCGATCGGGTCAGCGCCCATGGTGAGTCCACCGACGGCCGCGACATCCGGAATCTCGGAGATCAGGTCGACCATGACCTGGCCGATGAGCGGTGCGACGCGGTGGTCGAGGCTTACGCGGCGCATGTCGACGTAGTACGAAGCCTTCTTGCCGCTTGTGAGGGTGAAGTCACCGTGGAACACGGCGTCGGCCTTGATGAACTCGATGAGTTGGGTACGCGCGTCAGTCACCCGACAAGACTACTTTGCCCACCGGCCGGGCGGCGGCACGCCCTCTTCGCGTGGCCGCCCCGCGGTGCGAGCTCCGGCTCCGTACACTCGGAAGCATGCGTGTTGCCACCTGGAATGTGAACTCGATCAGAACCCGCGTCGGCCGCGTCGTCGACTGGCTCGTGCGCGAGGATGTCGACGTGCTCGGCATGCAGGAGATCAAGTGCAAACCCGAGCAGTTTCCCTACGAGGCCTTCGAGGCGGCCGGCTACGAGATCCAGATGCACGGGCTCAACCAGTGGAACGGTGTCGCATTCGCGAGCCGCCTGCCGATGACCGAGGTCGAGACTCACTTCACCGGTCAACCGGGCTTCCTCAAGGGGCTGGAGGGGCCGGACCAGCCGCTGGAGGCGCGCGCCATCGGTGTCACCGTCGACGGCGTTCGGCTCTGGAGCCTCTACGTTCCCAACGGTCGCGCCCTCGGCGACCCGCACCTGACCTACAAGCTCGACTGGCTGGCCGCCCTGCGCGAGGACTCCCGCTCGTGGCTCGACGCACACGAGGGCTCGCCGTTCGCACTGATGGGCGACTTCAACGTGGCGCCGACCGACGCCGATGTGGGAGACCCGACGCTCGTCCCCGGCGTATCCACACACATCTCGCCCGAGGAGCGTGCGGCGTTCAACGCGATCGCCGACATCGGCCTGACCGACGTCGTGCGCCCGCTCGTTCCCGAGGGCTACACCTACTGGGACTACAAGCAACTGCGCTTTCCGCGCAACGAGGGACTGCGCATCGACTTCATTCTCGGCTCACCGGCCTTCGCCGACCTCGTCACTGGCGCAAGCATCCACCGCAACGAGCGCAAGGGCGACGCCCCGAGCGACCACGTGCCGGTGCTCGTCGACCTGCTCGAGGCGGACGGCGATGACGACGACAGGCCGATGATCTTCTAAGCGCCGCCAACTGCTCGGGCGGGCGGCCACCTCGGCCTGCGGGCGGGCGCGAGCCCCGTGGCATCCGCCGTAGTCACCCTGACGATCGGCTACCTGCCGCCCAGGAGGTGGTCGAAGCGCAGGGCGAGCAGTTCGCGCAGCACGATCGAGGTTGCGGTGCGCTTGATGCCGCGGCACTGCTTGATGCGACGTGTGACGTCGTAGACGTGGTCGGGGTCGCGCGCCACGATCTGGATCATGAGATCGTTCTCCCCGGCGAGACCGACGCACTCGATCACCTCGATGATCTCGGCCATATCGGTCATCATCTCGTCGAACTGGTCCTGGTCGACCTCGGCCGTCACCATGGCCCGCATCGGATAGCCGAGCGCCGTGGGCGTCAGCCGCACCGAGTTGCGCCGCATGACCTTCTCGCGGGTGAGCCGCTCGAGTCGGGCCTGCACAGTTCCCCGGGCAAGGCCGAGGTTCAGGGCGATCAGTTGCACAGTGGCCCGGGGGTCGTCGTCGAGGGCGAGCAGGATGCGTCGGTCGGTGTCGTCGAGAGCCGTCATGCTGCACAGCATATGCGCGGTTGACGCCGTCCGATTGATCATTCTGATCAGGTGTGGAAGCGACCGTTGCCACGGGCGGCACTCGGTGCTGTAATTCGCTGACAGCGCTCCGCCCGCACCGCCCGCTACAGAATCGACCGTCGCCATGACCATCACCCTCACCGCCACCCCCGACCTCACCGGCATTCTCGCTTTCGACCACGAGACCGTCGTCGCCGCGACCGGAACCCGTTCCGGCCTGCAGATGATCGTCGCCGTGCACGACACCCGACTCGGGCCCGCCCTCGGCGGGTGCCGCCTGTGGTCGTACCCCTCCTGGGCCGACGCCCTCGCCGACGCGCTGCGCCTCTCGCGCGGCATGACCTACAAGAACGCCCTCGCGGGCCTCGACCTCGGCGGCGGAAAGTCGGTCATCGTGCTGCCCACCGGCATGGTGCTCGAGGGCGAACAGCGCCGCAACGCATTCCTCGACCTCGGCGACCTCGTCGAGTCGCTCGGTGGCCGCTATCTCACCGCAGAGGATGTCGCGACCTCCTCCCACGACATGGCGATCATCGCCGAACGCACCGAGCACGTCGTCGGCCTCCCCACCGAGACCGGAGGCAGGGGCGACCCCGCCGAGTACACCGCCCGCGGCGTCTACGCCGGGCTGCGCGAGACGCTGCGCCGCACCACGGGCAGCGCCTCGGTCGAGGGCCGCCGCATCACGATCGCGGGGCTCGGCCAGGTCGGTTCGCGCCTCGCCACCCGCCTCGCCACCGAAGGCGCCGTGCTCACCGTGACCGACGTC
>JAODAY010000022.1 GCA_025463665.1 Microbacteriaceae bacterium | reverse complement strand
TGATTCACCAGCCGTCGTACTCAATGGTCAACCGATGGATCGAGGACGAGCTACTCGACACGCTCGACGAGATCGGCGCGGGATGCATCGCCTTCTCGCCGCTCGCCCAGGGACTGCTCACGAGCCGCTACCTCGACGGGGTGCCCCCAGGTTCGCGCGCGGCCCGGGACGGGTCGATGGACAGGAACACGATCACTGAGGAGACCCTCGGCAAGGTGCGGGGTCTCAACGACATCGCCGCGAACCGGGGGCAGTCGCTCGCGCAGCTCGCGCTGTCCTGGGCGTTGCGCGACCCGCGTGTGACGTCGGTGCTCGTCGGCGCGTCCAGCGTCGCGCAGCTCGAGGACAACCTGGCCGCCACGAAGAATCTCGCCTTCGACGCCGCCGAACTCGCTGCCATCGACGAGCACGCCACCGATGCGGGCATCAACCTGTGGGCGGCGTCGAGCGGCGTCGCCTAGGCCCCTCCACGCGCGAGCGCCCAGATGCACGGGGACTTGCCGCGCCCGCTGTTCGTTCGGCGGCCCGCTGCCGGTCAACCGGCAGCGGCGTGCCGATCGGACAGCGGAACCCGGCGTACCGGCAAGACGCCCGTCGGGGGGTGCTAGCGGCGCGCGAGCGCCTCGAGGGCGCTTTCGTGCAGCACGCCGTTGGTGGCCAATGCGTTGCCATGCCACGGCCCGGGTTCGCCGGTGACCGACGTGAAGCGTCCGCCCGCCTCTTCGATGATGGGGATGAGCGCCGCCATGTCGTATGGCTGCAGGTCGAATTCGCCGACGAGATCGAGTGAGCCCTCGGCGAGCAGCATGTAGGCCCACATGTCGCCGACGGCGCGGGCGCGCCAGACGCCGCGAGAGAGCTCGACGAGCTGGTCGAGGTAGCCCGCGCCGTCCCAGCCCTGGATGCTGTTGTAACTGATGAAGGCGTCTTCGAGCTTCTCGACCGCACTGACGTGGATCGGCTTCGGCTCTTCGCCGCGCACCTGCGCGAACGCGCCGTGGCCGCGAGCCGCGTGCCAGCGCTTGCCGAGCGCGGGGGAGCTGACAACGCTCACGACGGGAACCCCGTCGATGGCGAGTGCGATGAGGGTTCCCCAGATGGGAAGTCCGCGGAGGAAGTTCGCGGTGCCGTCGATGGGGTCGATGATCCACTGCCTTCTGGAGTCGCCCTCGGTGCCGTACTCCTCGCCGAGGATCGAGTCGTTCGGCCTGGCCGCGCGAATTCCGGCGCGGATCGACCGCTCGACCGCCTGGTCGGCGTCGGTGACCGGGGTGCGGTCGGGCTTGGTCGTGACGACCAAGTCGAGCGCGGTGAAGCGGTCGAGTGAGATCAGGTCGGCGTCTCCCGCCAGGGCGAGGGCGAGGCTGAGGTCGTCGGCGAGGGAGAAGTCTGTCATGAAACTCCGGGGGGTCGGTGGAAGCGGATCAGGAGCCGAGAGTGGTGAGGAGTCGGTGCAGGCTGTCGAGGCGCAGAACACCGTTCTCGCCGAGGTCGCCGGCCTCGACCCGCTCGATGATGGCACAGTCGGGGGAGTCGGGCAGGTGGGTGCACCCGCGCGGGCACTTCTGCGCGATCGCGTCGAGGTCGGTGAAGGACTTCAGGATGTTGGCGGGGTCGACGTGCCCGAGACCGAAGGAACGCACGCCGGGCGTGTCGACGACCCAGCCGCTGCCGATGCGCAGGGACACCGTCGATGACGAGGTGTGCCGGCCGCGACCCGTCACGTCGTTGACCCGGCCGATCGCGCGATTGGCGTCGGGCACGAGGGCGTTGACGAGCGTGGACTTGCCCACGCCGGAGTGTCCGACGGCGACCGTCGTGTGCCCCTGCAGGGCGGCGGTGATCTCCTCGATCGGGAAGTCGTCGCTGCGGCTCTCGAACACCGTGAAGTCGAGGCCGGCGAAGTTCGCGAGGAACGGCGCCGGGTCGGCCAGGTCGGTCTTGGTGATGCACAGGATGGGGGTGATGCCGGCGTCGAACGCGGCGACGAGATATCGGTCGACGAGTCGCGTTCGCGGTTCCGGGTTTGCGGCGGCGACCACGATGAGCATCTGGTCGGCGTTGGCGACGATGATCCGCTCGACCGCGTCCGTGTCATCCGCGCTGCGACGCAGCAGGGTGGACCTCGGCTGAATGCGCACGATGCGGGAGAGGCTGCCCTCCACCCCCGTCGTATCGCCGACGATGTCGACCCAGTCGCCGGTGACGACCGACTTCTTGCCGAGCTCACGGGCACGCGTGGCAACGAGCTGGCGCTCGTCGTCGGTGTTCTCGGCGACCCACACGCCGTAGCGTCCGCGGTCGACACTGAACACGCGACCGCTCACGGCGTCGCTGTGCTCCGGGCGGATCTTGCTGCGCGGCTTGTTCGCCTTCGGATTGGGGCGCACGCGCACCGACGATTCGTCGTACTCGGCGTAGTCGCCGTCATCGTCGTTGGGGTCAGAGAGCCAGCTCATGCGGTCAGAGCACCGTCTCGGTAGTGGTTGCGGCCGTGGCATCCGTGAAGAGACCCGTCCACAGCTCGACGAACTGGGGGAGCGTCTTCGCGGTGGTGGCGACGTCGTCGATGAGCACACCGTCGACGGCGAGACCGATGATCGCGCCGGCCGTGGCCATGCGGTGGTCCTCGTAGCTGCGCCAGGTGCCGCCGTGCAGCGGTCGCGGCTCGATGGCCAGGCCGTCGTCGAGTTCGGTGACGGCGCCGCCGAGCCCGTTGATCTCCGCGGCGAGGGCGGCGAGCCTGTCGGTCTCGTGCCCGCGCAAATGACCGATGCCGGTGATGCGGCTCGGCGAACTCGCGAGGGCGGCGAGGGCGACGATCGCCGGGGCGAGCTCTCCGCCGATGGACAAGTCGATGTCGATCCCCGGAATATTCAGGCCACCACGGATGCCGCTGCCCCCATCGATCACGAGCGAGTCCCCGTCGCGGCGGGCCGTCGCCCCGAAGAGCGGCAGCAGGGTCTCGAGGTGCGCACCGACCTGCGTCGTCGACCATGGCCAGCCGCCGATCGCGACGGTGCCACCGGCGACGATGGCCGCGGCGAGGAAGGGCGCGGCGTTGGAGAGGTCGGGCTCGATGTCGACCTCGATGCCGGCGATCTCGCCGGCGGGCACGACCCAGACGCCCGGTTCCGGGCTCGTCACCGTGACGCCGCGGGCGGCAAGCGTCGCTATCGTCATGTCGATGTGCGGCATGCTCGGCAGGCTCGCACCGATGTGGCGGAGGGTGAGTCCGTTCGCGAAGCGGGGGGCGGCGAGCAGCAGGCCCGAAACGAACTGGCTCGAGGCGGAGGCATCGATGGACAGCTCGCCGCCCTCGACTGAGCCGGTCCCGTAGAGGCTGAAGGGGAGCGCACCGCGGCCGTCGTCGTTCACGTCGACACCGAGCCCGCGCAATGCGTCGACTGTCGTACGCATCGGTCGGCGGCGTGCACCCTCGTCTCCGTCGAACGCGACGGGGCCGAGCGCCAGAGCGGCGACTGGGGGGAGGAAGCGCATGACGGTGCCCGCGAGGCCGCAGTCGATGGACGTGCCGCCGAGGAGTTCGGCGGGAGTGATGCGCAGATCGGGGCCGTAGCGGCCGTCGCCCGGCATCTCCTCGATGATGGTGCCGAGCGAGCGGAGGGCCTCGATCATCAGGGCGCTGTCTCTGGAGTGCAGGGGAGCGCGCAGCAGCGACGGGCCGGCCGCGAGGGCGGAGAGCACGAGTTCGCGGTTGGTGAGACTCTTCGAACCGGGCAGCCGGAGACGGGCCGCGATCGCACGCGTCGCGGTCGGGGCAGGCCAAGGGCCTGGCTCTCCACCGACGACGAGCGTGTCGTCGTCGTACGGGGTGAACTCTGGCTCGGAATACTTGGATACCAACATCGGTTACCACAGTATCGGCTGTTTGGCCGAACGATTGGAGACCGGGCATGGCAGTGCTTGACGCCGTACGGGAAGTCTCGCCCCTGGGCGACCTAGAATTGTCCCCGATGACTACCGAAACGCCAGAAGAGCCCACGACGAACCCGACCGGTGAAACGCCCGTCGAGACGGCTGGAGACGTGCGTGCCCTCTTCGAAGAACAGGCGCTGCAATACATGGACCAGCTGTACGCGGCCGCGATGCGCATGACGAAGAACCCTTCGGATGCCGCGGACCTCGTTCAGGAGACGTTCGTTAAGGCCTACACCGCCTTCGGTCAGTTCCAGCAGGGAACGAACCTCAAGGCCTGGCTGTACCGCATCCAGACCAACACCTTCATCAACAACTACCGCAAGAACCAGCGGAACCCCTACCAGGGCACGATCGACGACCTCGAGGATTGGCAGTTGGGCAACGCCCAGTCGGTCACCCAGTCGACGTCGACCCGTTCCGCCGAAGTAGAAGCGATCGATCATCTTCCCGACAGCGCCGTCAAGGATGCCCTGCAGTCGATCCCCGAAGACTTCCGCCTCGCGGTGTACTTCGCTGACGTCGAAGGCTTCTCCTACCAGGAGATCGCCGACATTATGAAAACCCCCGTCGGCACCGTCATGAGCCGCCTGCATCGCGGCCGACGCCTGCTCAGGGGATTACTTGCTGAATACGCGAGTGGTCGAGGAATCGCCACTACGCCTGCTGCTGGGAGAGCAAAATGACCGATTGCGGTTGCGACAAAGCGAAAGCGGAGCTCGAGGAATACATTCACCACGAGCTGACGAAGGGCGAAGCGGAAGACATCGCCGAGCACATGGCGAACTGTGA
The DNA here is from genome assembly GCA_025463665.1 of Microbacteriaceae bacterium. Classification (GTDB taxonomy): domain Bacteria; phylum Actinomycetota; class Actinomycetes; order Actinomycetales; family Microbacteriaceae; genus Conyzicola. The sequence continues at coordinate 2,592 of JAODAY010000022.1, read as the reverse complement.
CGACTGCACCGGGGAACACCTCGTGGGTCTCACGCTCACGAACAAGGTCAAGAGTGCCTGCAACGAGAAGGCGCCGCTCGAGCTTCGCGCCGAAGTGCTGGCCAAGCTGCGCACGATCGAAACGACGGCGACCCGCTAGAGCAGTCCTGCCGCGTGCAGCCGCCCCGTGTGAGGGCCGCCACCGTCGACGGCAGCACCGGATACAGAAATACGCCCGCCGAGTCGGACTCGGCGGGCGTATGTCTTGTGCTGCTGGACTAGACGGTGAGTGCCCTGGCGATCAACTCCGCCTGCTCCTGACCGCTGCGCTTGTTCGACCCGGTCGCCGGCGATGCGGAGGCCCGGCGCGAGGACACCTTGATGGTGCGCCCCTCAAGGTGCTTGGCCAATTCGAGCCCGAGGAAGGGCCATGCGCCCTGGTTCTCCGGCTCGTCCTGGGTCCACATGAGGTCGGCGTTCGGGTATTCGGCGAGCATCGCGTTGATCTCGTCGACGGGAAGCGGATAGAACTGCTCCAGCCGCACCACGGCGATCGTCGAGTCGGCGCGCTTCTCGAGTTCGTTCATGATGTCGTAGTAGATCTTGCCTGCCGTGAGAACGACGCGCTTGATAGCCGACTTGTCGGTGACGCGGCTGTCGCCGATCACCGGCAGGAACTTGCCGTTTGTGAAGTCGGAAACCTCACTCGTCGCGCCACGCAGCCGCAGCATCGCCTTCGGGGTGAAGACGATGAGCGGGCGCCGCGGCCGGGCGTACGCCTGGCGACGCAGCAGGTGGAAGTACGACGCCGGGGTAGAGGGGCGGGCGACCGTCATGTTGTTCTCGGCACACATCTGCAGGAAGCGCTCGATGCGAGCGGAAGAGTGGTCGGGCCCCTGTCCTTCGTAGCCGTGCGGCAGCAGCAGCACGACGCTCGAACGCTGGCCCCATTTCTGTTCGGCCGAGGCGATGAACTCGTCTATGACAGTCTGCGCGCCGTTGACGAAGTCACCGAACTGGGCCTCCCACAGCACGAGTGCGTCGGCACGCTCGACCGAGTAGCCGTATTCGAAGCCGAGGGCGGCGTACTCGCTGAGCAGCGAGTCGTAGATCCAGAACCGGCCCTGGCCCTCCTTGAGGTTTCCGAGCGGAAGCCATTCCTGGCCGTTCACCCGGTCGTGGAGGATGGCGTGGCGCTGAACGAACGTGCCGCGGCGCGTGTCTTGACCGGCCATGCGCACCGGAGTTCCCTCGGCGAGAAGCGACCCGAGAGCGAGCAGCTCGCCGAACGCCCAGTCGATCGAGCCGGACCGGCTCATGTCGACGCGCTTCTTGAGCATCGCCTGCAGCTTCGGGTGCACGCTGAACCCGGCGGGCGGGTTGTTGTGCGCGTCACCGATGAGCTCGATCATCGCGGTGCTCACGCCCGTGGTCTCCGGCTCGCCGACGAGGTCGTCGCGCTGGGAATCGGGGCGTTCGAGGTCGGAGACGGCGTTCGCGTCATCTGAGATGACGGGCATGGACCCCGTCTGCGCCGCGTGGGTCTCGGCGAAGGCACGCTCGAGTCCGTCCTGGAAGTCCTGGTGCGACTTCTCGTACTCTTCCTCGGTGATGTCGCCGCGACCGACGAGCGCCTCCACGTACAGCGTACGAACGCTGCGCTTGGCCTCGATCAGGTTGTACATGAGCGGCTGGGTCATCGAGGGGTCGTCGCCCTCGTTGTGCCCGCGTCGGCGGTAGCAGACGAGGTCGATGACGACGTCGCGGTGGAACTTCTGGCGATAGGCCAGCGCGAGCTGGGCCACGCGCACCACGGCTTCCGGGTCGTCCCCGTTGACGTGGAAGACCGGGGCCTGGATGGTCTTGGCGACGTCCGTCGAGTAGATCGACGTGCGGCCCTCACCGGGAGGCGTCGTGAAGCCGACCTGGTTGTTGACCACGAGGTGGATCGTGCCCCCGGTGCGGTAGCCGCGGAGCTGCGACATCTGCAGGACCTCGACGACGATGCCTTGACCGGCCATGGCGGCGTCACCGTGCACCATGACGGGGAGAACCGTGTAGCTGCCGATCGGGCGCCTGTCCTGCTTGGCGCGCACGATTCCTTCGAGCACCCCGTCGACCGCTTCGAGGTGGGACGGGTTCGCGGCGAGGTAGACGGGAATCGTGGATCCGTCGGCGGCGGTGAAGGTGCCCTCGGTTCCGAGGTGGTACTTCACGTCACCGGAGCCCTGCACCGTGCGCGGGTCCTGGGTGCCCTCGAACTCGCGGAACACCTGACCGTAGGTCTTGCCTGCGATGTTGGTGAGCACGTTGAGGCGGCCTCGGTGGGCCATGCCGATCGCGACCTCTTCGAGGCCGTCCTCGGCGGCGCCCTGGAGCATGGCGTCGAGGATCGCGATCGTCGACTCACCACCCTCGAGGCTGAAGCGCTTCTGCCCGACGTACTTCGTCTGCAGGAACGTCTCGAACGCCTCGGCCTGGTTCAGCTTGCCGAGGATGCGCATCTGCTCGTCGTGGCTGGGCTTGGTGTACGGCTTCTCGAGGTTGTCCTGGAACCAGGCGCGCTGCGCCGGGTCCTGGATGTGCATGTACTCGATGCCGACGGTGCGGCAG
>JAODAY010000013.1 GCA_025463665.1 Microbacteriaceae bacterium | reverse complement strand
CCAACATGACGGAGTTCGGCAAGAGCGAGCTGTTCACGAACGAGCAGCTCGCGAGCGTCGGCGTCAATATCGTCATCTACCCCGTGAGCCTCCTCCGGCTCGCGATGGGCGCGGCCGAACGCGGCCTCGACACCATCCTCGCCGACGGCACCCTCTCCTCCCAGGTGCAGAACATGCAGACCCGGGCGCGTCTCTACGAGCTGCTGGACTACCAGAGCTACGGGTCATTCGACACCTCGGTGTTCAACTTCTCGCTCGGCACCAACCACGGTTGAGAGGACCACTAGCATCGAAACACCAACGCAAGGGAGCGTCATGACCGACACCGAGATTCACAAGGGACTGGCCGGAGTGGTCGTCGACTCGACGGCGATCTCCAAGGTCAACCCGGAGACCAATTCGCTGCTCTACCGCGGCTACCCCGTGCAGGAACTCGCCGAGAAGTGCACCTTCGAGGAAGTCGCCTACCTCCTGTGGAACGGCGAACTGCCCACGGCGGCGCAGCTCGCGGAGTTCGAGACGCTCGAGCGCTCCCTCCGCGCCCTCGACCCGCGCGTGAAGCGGGTCATCGACGAGATGCCGATAGCGGCGCACCCGATGGATGTCGTGCGCACCGCCGTGAGCGTCATCGGCGCGAGTGACGCCGAGGCGAACGTCTCGACGCCCGAGTCGAACCTCGCCAAGTCGATCAGGCTCTTCGCCCAGCTTCCCGCCATCGTCGCCTACGACCAGCGCCGCCGCCGGGGCGAGCACCTCATCGAGCCACGTGACGACCTCGGCTACTCGGCCAACTTCCTGCACATGACCTTCGGCGAGGTGCCGCAACTGGTGGTCGTCGATGCCTTCGACGTGTCGATGATCCTCTACGCCGAACACTCCTTCAACGCGAGCACCTTTACCGCGCGGGTCATCACATCGACGCTCTCCGACCTCTACTCGGCGGTCACCGGCGCGGTCGGCGCGCTCAAGGGCGCCCTCCACGGCGGGGCGAACGAGGCGGTCATGCACATTTTCGACGAGATCGGCACAGCGGACAAGGCGGCCGGCTGGCTCGACACCGCCCTCGCCGAAAAGCGCAAGATCATGGGCTTCGGCCACCGCGTCTACAAGAGCGGCGACTCCCGCGTGCCCACGATGAAGGCGGCACTCGACACACTCATCGCCGAGTACGACCGCCCCGATCTCGGCGGCCTCTACGCGGCGCTCGAGAGCGAGATGACGACGCGCAAGAACATCCTGCCGAACCTCGACTACCCGAGCGGACCGGCGTACCACCTCATGGGCTTCGACACCGCGACCTTCACGCCGCTGTTCGTCGCGGCACGCGTCACCGGCTGGACCGCCCACGTCATGGAGCAGCTCGAAGCCAACTCGCTGATCCGGCCGCTCAGCCTGTACACCGGGCCCGAGCAGCGTTCCGTCGACGGGCGCACGCTGTGATCGCCGTTCCCTCCGTGCGCCTGAACTCCGGCGCCGAGATGCCGCAACTGGGTTTCGGCGTGTTCACGGTCGACCCGGCCGAAACGGAGCGCATCGTCACCGACGCGCTCGAAGTGGGCTACCGCCATATCGACACGGCGAAGGCGTAGGACAACGAGGCTGGCGTCGGAGCCGCGATCGCCTTCTCCGGCATCGACCGCGCGGAACTCTTCGTGACGACGAAGCTCGAGCCTCAGAGCGCGCCCGCCCCGCCTTCAGAGTTCGACCGGCGCGCCTCGCGGGGTGTCGACGAGCAGTCCGGGTTCGAAGGCCGCCTCGAGCTGGGCGCGGTTTTCGCTGAAGTGCTCCCAGTCCTCGGCGTGGAGGCCGACCACGCGCGATGCCCCGAGGATGCGGGCGGCGGCCGCGGCATCCGTCGCCGTCAAGGTCAGCGGCCCCTCGATGCCCGGCACCCGCGCGGCACCCGCGAACAGCACGGCGATGTCGATGTCGGGAAAGTGCTCCGCTATCTGCTCGACGAGCGGCAGCGACGCGTTGTCACCGCTCACGTAGACGGTCGGCTCGCCGGCGGCCTCGAGCACGAAACCGGTCACCGGGCCGACGAGCTTCTCGCTGCCGACCGGGCCGTGCAGGGCCGGCACCGCGGTGACGCGCACGGCACCCAGCTGGTACTCCTCCCAGGAGTCGAGCCCCTCTACTGAGCCGCCGAACAGGTCGGTCGCTGCCTGCGTGGTGCTGAGCGTGAGCACACCCTGGGCAAGCAGCTCGAGCCCCTCGTAGTCGAGGTTGTCGCGGTGCGCGTGATGCGAGAGCAGCACGAGGTCGACGTGGCCGAGGTCGGTGCGGGCGATCGCGGGCCCCGTCGTCTTCACGAGAGTGGTGCTGCCCGGCTCGGCGTACGTGCCGGGCGGGTCGAATGTGGGGTCGGTAACGATGCGGAGACCGGAATATTCGAGAATAGCGGTTGGTCCGCCGACGTAGGTGATGACTGTCGTAGGCACGATCCGAGCCTACGCTTTACCCATGGCGAATCGACTGGCATCCGCAGTAAGTCCCTACCTTCGTTCCCACGCCGACAACCCGGTGGACTGGTTTGAGTGGAGCGCCGAGGCGTTCGCCGAGGCGAAACGCCGCGACGTTCCCGTGCTCGTGTCGATCGGCTACGCGACCTGCCACTGGTGCCACGTGATGGCGCGGGAGAGTTTCAGTGACGCGGTGCTCGCCGGGTACCTGAACGAGAACTTCGTCGCGATCAAGGTGGACCGCGAGGAGTACCCCGACGTCGACGCGAGCTACCTCGCAGCGGCGAGCGTCTTCACGCAGAACCTGGGCTGGCCACTCAACGTGTTCGTCACGCCCGAGGGCACGACCTTCTTTGCGGGCACCTACTTTCCGCCGCGGCCCCTGCCGCCGCATCCGGCCTTCCGGCAGATTCTCGAGGCGGTCACCGACGCCTGGACGAATCGTCGCACCGAGGTCGACGACAACGCCGCGCAGATCGCGACCGCTATGCGCGCGCTGGGTGCCCGCGACGCAGGGACTCTCCCGGGCGAGCTGGAGTTCTCACGCGTCGTCTCTGAGCTCGTCGCGTACGAGGACCGCGAGTTCGGTGGTTTCGGGGCGGCACCCAAGTTCCCCGTCGCGACTGTGGTCGGCATGCTTCTCGATCGAGGCTCGCTGGCGGATGCCACGGCGCTGGCCCTCGCGGAGCGCACGCTCGCGGCCATGGCCGGCTCAGACCTGCGCGACGCCGTGGAGGGTGGCTTCTTTCGCTACTCCACGATGCGCGACTGGCGCGACCCGCACTACGAGCGGATGCTCTACGACAACGCCCTCCTCCTCGGCTCGTACGCCCGGGTCGGCCGGGTGGACATCGCGGAGGGGATCGCGTCGTTCCTTCTCCGCACGATGCGGCAGGACGGGGGCGCCTTCGCCTCGGCACAGGACAGCGAGAGCGTGATCGACGGCGTGCGCGTGGAGGGCGGGTACTACGCCCGCGACGAGGACTCCCGTGCTCGGCTCGAACCGCCCGCGCTCGACCGCAAGATCCTCACCGGGTGGAACGGGCTCGCCATCGAGTCGCTCGCCGCCGCGGGCAACCGGCTGGACCGCCCGGAGTGGATCGAGGCCGCGCGCCAGTGCGCCGAGTACTTGCTCGCCAACCACGTGACCGAGGAGCGGCTCGTGCGGGTCTCGATCGGTGGGGTCGTGTCGTCGGCCAGGGCGACGCTCGAGGACTACGGCATGTTCGCGAGCGGACTTCTCGAACTCGCCGTCGCCACGGGGGAGGCGCGGTACGCGGTCGAGGCGCGGAAACTCGTGGATGCGACGCTGGCGGGTGCGACGCCGGCTGGTGCGACGCCGGCTGGCGCGACGCCGGCTGGCGCGACACAGTCGGCGGGAAACGCCACCCCGGGGCCCGTTTTCACCGTGCCGGGGGGCGCCGACCCCGTGCTCGCCGGCCACGGTCTCGCACTCGCCGCCGACCCGAGCGAGGGCGCGTACCCGAGCGGACTCAGCGCCATGGCCGCTGCCGCCCACCGCCTGCACTCGCTCACCGCCGACGGGCGGTATCTCGATGCCGCACGCGTGACGATGGAGGCTTTCGCGCCGCTCGCGGTGCAGCGCCCGATCGCCTTCGGCGCGGCGCTGAGCGTGATGAGCGGGCTCGGCGCGGAGCAGATCCAGCTCGTGGTCGTGGCGGCGGGGGGTGCGCGCGACGCGTCGGACGTGGCATCCGTCGCTCGTGCCTGGCAGCGGTCCGGCGCAGTGGTCAGCGTCGTGAGCGACGAGCAGGCGAAGGATTTCGCCGCGGAGGGATTCGAGCTGTTCGAGGCGCGCGCGAGCCGTGACGGCGCGGCGACCGCCTACCTGTGCCGGGATTTCGTGTGCGCCCTGCCCGTCACCGATGCGGCGAGCCTGCTCGGCTCGCTTCCGGGAGCGATGCAGTGACGCGCCCCTGATCTGGTGGGAGCCTCAGAGGCCGGTCACGATGGGGGCATCCGCGTCAGCGACCCACTCGTTGAGCGAACCGTCGTAGATCGCCACGTTCTCGTGCCCGAGCAGGGTCAGCACGAGCGCGTCCGCGGCGCTTGCAATGCCGCCGGCGCAGTAGGTGACGATGCGCGGCCGGTCGAGCACGGCCGCGAAGTGGGCGCGCAGTTCATCGCCGGGCAGCAGGGCCTTCGTGTCACGCGCCACGAGCCTTCCTGCCGGAACGCTCACGCTCCCCGGAATGTGCCCCAGGCGGGCGCGATGCCCCTCGGCGCCGGAATACTCTCTCGGCGGCAGGGCGCACACCAGGGCGGCATCCGTCACGCCGGCGACGATGCTCTCGACCTCCGCCTTGGACACCCACAGTTCCGGGCGCTCGTGCGCCGTGAATTCGCCCACCGGGGGCTGCAGGTAGCCGACGTCGATGGGGCGCTCCTCGAGCTTCCACTTGGTGAATCCGCCGTTGAGTACCGCGACGTTGTCGTAGCCGAAGGCGCGGAACAGCCACCACAGCCGCGACGCCCACTGCCCGACGGCCGCGTCGTAGACCACGACCCGCGTGTCGTTGCTGACGCCGACGGATGCCGCGGCCCTCGCGAAGGCGTCGGCCCCCGGTCGCGTGAACGGGTAAGCGCCCTCCGGATCGGAGAACGCCTCCATCAGGTCGGCGAAGTACGCGCCGGGGATATGCCCGGAGACGAGGTACTCCTCGTCGCCGCTCAGGTAGCCGGAGCGTCCGCCCGGCAGCGAATACGGCAGCACGGTGGCGTCGAGCACGACGAGGTTGTCGCTGCCGTGGTGGTCGGCGACCCACTGGGTGGACACGACGGGGGCGGGCAGAAGCGGAGCGGCGTGCGTCATGGTTTCACGCTACCGAGAACGTGCGGCTGCCGCTCCGGACGGTGCAACCTGCCGTAACCGTGGGCGCGCGGGGGTTCGAGTACGGCGGGGCGAACTCCGGCTCTGCGCGCCAGCATCTCGCTAGCGGACTGCCTTGCGCGCCGTGATGACGCCCGTGTCGAAACCGAGCAGGTGCAGGCCACCGTGGAAGCGCGCGTGCTCGACCTTGAGGCACCGGTCCATCACGACGGTGAGGCCCTTGCTCTCGCCGTACTCCGCCGCCTCCTGATTCCAGATGCCCAATTGCACCCAGATTGTCTTCGCGCCGACCGCGAGCACGTCGTCGACGACCGACGGGATGTCGCTTCCCTTGCGGAACACGTCGACGATGTCGGGCACCTCCGGGAGCGAGGCGAGATCGGGGTAGGCCTTCTGCCCGAGGATCTCGGTCGCGTTCGGGTTCACGAAGTACACCCGGTAGTCGCTCGACTGCAGCAGGTAGGTGCCCACGAAGTAGCTCGAGCGCGTGGAGTTGGGTGACGCGCCGACGATGGCGATCGACTTCGCGTCGCGCAGGATTCGCAGGCGCTCCTGCGCAGACGGCCCGACCCAGGTGCGCTGCGACTTGAGCAGCTTCGCGAGCGGCGAGTCCGCCGGGAGCTCGCAGCTGAGCCCGTTGGAGAGCTGCACCGTCTCGGAGACGCCCGGGGCGGAGACAGCGTCGGAGGCCGCGGGGGCAGAGTCTGGTGCCGCCGTGTCGAGTGTCGTGTCGGTCATGAGTTGCCCTTCACCGCCGCGGTCAGCGCCTGGTCGAGGTCGTAGATGATGTCGTCGGGGTCTTCGATTCCCACGCTAATACGAACCAGTCCCGGAAGCACCCCGGCCTCGACGAGCTGGTTCTCGCTGAGCTGCGCGTGCGTCGTCGACGCGGGGTGGATGACGAGAGTCTTGGCGTCCCCGATGTTGGCGAGGTGGCTCGCGAGGTTCAGTCCCTCGATGAAGGTCTGGCCGACGGCGCGCCCGCCGCGCACGCCGAAGCTGAAGACTGAACCCGGTCCCTTCGGCAGGTACTTCTTCGCGCGATCGTGGTGCGGGTGCGCCGGCAGGCCCGCCCAGCTGACGAACTCGATGCGCGGGTCGGCGTCGAGCCACTCCGCGACGATGCGGGCGTTGTCGACGTGCGCCTGCAGCCGGAACGGCAGCGTCTCCACGCCCTGAGCGAGCAGCCAGGCCGAGTGCGGGGAGAGCGCGGGGCCGATGTCGCGCAGCTGCTCCGCGCGGAGCCGCGTCAAGAAGGCGTACTCGCCGAAGTTGCCGTGCCAGTTCAGCCCGCCGTAGGAGGGGACCGGCTGGTCAAAGAGCGGGAAGTGCTCGTTCGCCCAGTGGAAGCGTCCGCTCTCGACGACGACGCCGCCGAGCGTCGTGCCCGCCCCGCCGAGAAACTTGGTCGCGGAGTGCACGACGACGTCGGCGCCCCACTCGATCGGGCGGCTGAGGTACGGCGTCGCGATGGTCGAGTCGATGATGAGCGGCAGGTTGTGGGCGTGCGCGACGTCCGCGAGCCCCTCGAGGTC